>JABMPV010000386.1 GCA_013202595.1 bacterium | reverse complement strand
TGCCTCGCCGAGATTGCGCGCCCCGCACACGAAGGGCACGGTGAATGCCCACTTGTCCACGTGATGCTCTTCGTCGGCGGGGGTCAGCACCTCGGACTCGTCGACATAATCGACACCGAGGAACTGCAGTATCTGCGCCTCGACGAAGTGTCCGATCCGAACCTTGGCCATCACAGGGATGGACACGGCTTCGATGATCTTCTCGATCATCGAAGGGTCCGACATGCGAGCGACGCCACCGTCGCGCCGGATATCGGCCGGCACTCGCTCGAGCGCCATCACCGAGACGGCCCCGGCTTCCTCGGCGATCTTGGCTTGCTCTGCGTCGACGACATCCATGATGACGCCGCCCTTGAGCATCTCTGCGAGGCCGCGCTTCACTCGATCTGTGCCCTGCTCCACGGCTGCGACTCCTTCAACGGACTAGTCGATCAGTGTACCGCCGGATGCGATGTCTACCCGCCGTCGGGGACCGTGGCCAGCGCCCGCCGATATGCCGCTTCATAGCCGCCGAGGACGGCGCCGCGGCCGTACTGCCCGGCTGCGGTAGCGGCCCTTGCTCCCCACGATGTCGCCTCTTCGAGATCGCCTGCGAGATCGGCGACCGCACCGGCGAGTGCCATCACATCACCGGGAGGCACGAGGCGCCCGGCCGAGCCGAGTGTGTTGCGGAACGCCGGCAGGTCGCTGGCGACCATCGCACAGCCGGCTGCCATGCCCTCGGCCACGACGATGCCGAAGGACTCACCGCCGAGGTTCGGCGTCGCCATGACGGCTGCGGCCCGCAATTCGGCGCGCTTCGCCTCTTCGTCGACGCGCCCGAGGAACTCGACGCCCGACGGGCCGGACGAACGGTCGGTCCCCACGACTCGCAAGCGGGCACCGGGGACCCGGGCAGTGATGTACGGCCAGGCCTGGAGCAGCACGTCGAGACCCTTGCGAGCCTCGTCCCTGCCGATGAACACGACCCTGCCCTGCTCCGCCGGCCCCGAACGGGCGTAATCCTCGACGTCGAGGCCATTGGGGACGAGGACGGGATCGACCAGGTGGCCGATTGCTGAGGCGGCAACCGGGCTGACCGCAGTGACCGCCGCCATCCTGCGCACGAGCATCCGCAAGATCGGGGCGCCTCCCCGATACAGGCTCCTGACGAACCTGGCCGGATCGGCATGGAAGGTCGCTACCACAGGCACCTTCGCTCCCATGACCGCCGCGATGGACGTGACCGGCATGAACGGCTCATGGACATGGACCACCTCGGCGCCATCGAGGGCCCCGGCGACTCGCTTCACCGCTGCCGGGCTGAGGGTAATGGGCGCCTTGGACCGATTTGCCGGGACTGCCACGGTCACTCCGACGTGGCGTGTGCCGTCGGGTCCGCCGCTCCCCGGGGCAACTGCCCAGGCGTCATGACCCGCTTCGGACAGCCAGCGGACCAAACGGGCCACCTGGTCCTGAACACCGCCGAACGCCGCGAAGTCGTACGGGCTGACGACGGCGACCTTCATTCCGAGTCCTCGCGGTCGCTTGGCTCCTCGCGGTCGCTTGGCTCCTCGCGGTCGCTTGGCTCCTCGCGGTCGCTTGGCTCCTCGCGGTCGCTTGGCCAGTTGGGCACGATCACATGCCACTGGGCCGGGTCCTCGCGGATGATCGTCTCTATCACACCGGCCAGCATCTGCGTGCCGAACTTCACCCTGGTGTCGGTGTCCGGCCCATCGGGGATCTCGAGGGGCGGGTGGACGCGGAACCTGTGCCCGGCACCCTTTTTGAAGTAGGTCCCCACAGGGAGGATGGTCGCTCCTGTGCGCAGCGCCAGAGCCACCGGCCCTGCGGGAAGCGTGGTCTCCTCACCGAAGAAGGTGACCGCGACGCCGCGCCCGCTCAGATCGCGATCGCTCAGCAAGGCGACCGTTCCCCCCGACTTCAGGCGCTCCATCAGACTCCGGGTCACTCGCGATCCCTTGCGGGCGATCACGATGTCGATCTCGAGGGTGTTGCGAAGATCGGTGAACCATTCGACGATTCGCTCGTTCCCGAGCGCCTCTGCGACCGCTAGGACTCTCGCGCCCTCGTCTGCGGCTCTCAGCCCGGCCGCCTCCCAGTTGCCGACGTGTGGAAGTGCCAGCACCAGTCCGGCGTCGGCGGCAACGGCCGCTGCGAGATGCTCTCCGCCCTCGAGCGTCCCGGAGACGAGGATGCGATCCTTGCGCCGCGGTCGGACCCAGAAAGCCTCGGCCCAATAGCGGCCGTACAAGACAAAGACCCGTCGCGCCGCCTTCTTGGCATCGGCCGTGCCTCCCGACACCCGCTCCTGATGGCGCATCGCCATGCGAAAGCGGTCTCTCGCCACGAAGGAGCCGATCCAGCCGAGACCCATACCGATCCGGCGCATCACCGGTTCTGGCAAGAGGCCGAACAGGCCGACGAGGGCCCGAACGGTCCAATAGGCGGCGGCCTGCTTCACTCGCCGAGCCGCACCCAGGTGTTGTAGAACCGCTGGACCACGGTCAGCCAGGTCAGAGCGGCCAGCGCCCAAATGGTTGCTTCGAGGATGGGAAGCCCGAGACCGGCGAGGCCAACGCCGACGCCGAAGACGATCAGTCGTTCGGCACGGCCCATGAGGCCGCCCTTGCCCTCCACGCCTTCGCCCTCGGCCTTGGCCCTGAGGAACGGGATGAGCAGCGAACCGGCCAGAGCGACCAGCGAGGCCACGACCAGCAGGCTTTCGGAGCGCTCGGCGAGATAGAAGGACAGACCGGTCCAGATGGCGACCTCACCGACGCGATCGGTGAACGAATCGAGGAAGGCGCCCCTGCGGCTCTCGGTCCCGGTCAATCGGGCGAGGACTCCGTCGAGGATGTCGAGTAGCGCGCCGCCACCGGCAGTCACGGCGCCCGCGGTCAGATAACCCATCGCAATCAGCACCGCCCCGGCAACGGATATCAGCAGGCCGAGGACGGTCACGACGCTGGGCGTCAGGCCGATCTTCGCCGCTACTCGAGCGATGGGATCGACCGCTCTGGAAACGTGCTTTCGCGCGCGAATGTCGAGCACCGTTCGGTGAACCTACCACACCGGGTCAGACCTCGGTCCGGGAAACTAGAATCGGTCCGCTCCCGATACCCAGGAGGTGCCCCGTTGGGCCCTGATCGCATTCGGAACGTGGTTCTTGTCGGTCATTCCGGCAGCGGGAAGACTTCGCTCGCCGAAGCGCTGCTGTTCGCTGCGGGTGTGACGACCCGCGTCGGGCGCGTCGAGGACGGCAACACCGCTTCCGATTTCGACCCCGAAGAGATCACCCGTGAGTCGTCGGTCAGTCTGGCGATGACCCCCTTTGAG
The DNA here is from genome assembly GCA_013202595.1 of bacterium. Taxonomy (GTDB): domain Bacteria; phylum Actinomycetota; class Acidimicrobiia; order Spongiisociales; family UBA11373; genus JABMPV01. Next base: position 3,091 of record JABMPV010000386.1, on the reverse strand, counting down.
TGGGACGGCCATCTCATCAATCTCATCGACACGCCGGGATACTCGGATTTCATCGGCGACGTCCGTGCCGCACTGCGCGCAGCAGACCTCGCCCTCTTCGTGGTCTCGGGCGTCGACGGCGTCGAGGTGCAGACCGAGGCCATCTGGCGTCTCGCTGAGGAAGAGGGCCTGGCTCGCGCCATCTTCGTGAACAAGCTCGACCGGGAGCGTGCGTCGTATCAGCGCACACTCGAGCAGCTCAAGGAGGTCTTCGGCACGGGCGTGGCACCCCTCCAGGTGCCGATCGGAGCCGAGGCCGAACTGCGCGGAGTCGCCAACCTGGTCGGCGAAGAGGCGTTCGTCTACACGCCCGACGATCCCAAGTCCTCCAGGGGAGAGATCCCCGAGGATGTCGCTGCGCAGGTCGGCGACCTGCACACAGCGCTCGTCGAGGCAGTCGTCGAGACAGATGACGAGTTGCTCGAGAAGTACTTCGAGGGCGAGGAGCCCTCCGGCGATCAACTGATCACGGCAATGCACAAGGGCATGGTGTCCTCCGGCGCATTTCCGATGCTGTGTGGCTCCGCCACGCATCTCGTCGGCATCGACCGGCTCGCCCAGTTCATCGTCGATTACGGGCCACGACCCGACGAACGGTCGCAGCCGCCCCTCGCATTCGGTGAGTCGCTCCCCGATTCGGGCGCGGTCGCCTACGTCTTCAAGACCATGAGCGACCCATATGTGGGGCGGATCTCGCTGTTCCGGATGTACCGGGGCAACATGAAGCTCGATGCCGAGCTCGAGAACCCTGCAAAGGGCGTCACCGGCCGCATGCACAATCTGTTCCGCATGCGAGGCAAGGATCATGCCGACCTGACCGAAGTGGTCGAGGGCGACATTGCCGCCGTCGCAAAGCTCGAGTCGACGCTGGCCGGCGACACACTCAGGTCTTCAGGGGCCGGCGTGGTCATCGAACCCGTCGCCATGCCCAAGCCGACCATGTCACTCGCGGTCTGGCCGAAGTCCCAGCACGACGAGGAGAAGCTGTCCACCGCTCTCGGCAGAGCATCGGACGATGACCCGACCCTCACGGTCGAACGTCACGCCGATACCAACGAGACGGTCATCGCCGGATTGGGCGACGCCCACCTCGATGTCACCGTGGCTCGCCTTGCCAGCCGATTCGGGGTCGAGGTCACGACGACGCTCCCCAAAATCGCGTACAAGGAGACCATCAAAGGCACGGCCGACGTCGAGGGGAAGCACAAGAAGCAGTCGGGTGGCCGCGGCCAGTTCGGAGTGGCGTTCGTCAGGTTCTCTCCCCTGCCGCCCGGCAGCGGATACCAGTACGTCGATTCGATCAAGGGCGGCTCGATCCCGCGTCAATACATCCCGGCCGTCGACAAGGGCATTCAGGAGGCGCTCCTGAGGGGCGTGCTCGCCGGCTTCCCCATGGTCGACGTCAAGGCAGAGGTGTACGACGGCAAGTACCACGCAGTCGACAGCGATGAGATGTCGTTCAGAATGGCCGGGAGGCTCGCGGTGCGAGCCGCCGGGCCCTCACTGCGACCGGCGTTGCTCGAGCCCATCATGAAGGCCACCGTACGGGTGCCTGAGGACCAGATGGGTGACGTCATCGGCGACCTCAACTCAAAGCGCGGCAGGGTTCTCGGAATGGATTCAGAAGGCACCCTACGAGTGATCACCGCCGAGGTTCCCCTTGCGGAAATGCAGCGGTACTCGATCGATCTCCGCTCATTGACCAGCGGGCGGGGCTCATTCGAGATGGTGTTGGACCACTACGAAGAGGCGCCGCCACAGGAGACCCAGCGGGTTGTGGCTGCAATGGCCGAGAAAGAGGATTAGCAACTACGGTAGATATCGTTTGATCTGCATTTGAAAGGAACTACTAATGGGAGACGGCTCAGCGACCCTCAAGTACGAAGGTGGGGAGCTGGAGCTCCCCATCCACCCGGGAACTGATGGCGGACCGGCCATCGATGTCAGCACACTCCGCGCCGAGACGGGCATGGTCGCCCTGGACTACGGCTTCGCCAACACCGCGGCAACCCGCAGCGCGGTCTCGTACGTGGACGGAGGCAAGGGTGAGCTCCGCTACCGGGGCTACCCGATCGAGCAGCTCGCCAAGGACGCCACGTTTCCCGGAGTCTCCTATCTGCTGTTCAATGGTGAGCTCCCCACTCGCCCGCAACTGGACGCCTACACCAAGAGCATCAGCCGCCACACCCTCCTCAACGAGGAGATGAAGCTGCTCTTCGATGCATTCCCCAAGAGCGCCCACCCCATGGCGATCCTGTCGGCTGCCACATCGGCGATGTCGACGTTCTACCCCGCATTCCAGGATCCGCTCGATCCGTACCAGGTGGAGCAGTCGGCCCTCCGGCTGATGGCAAAGCTGCCCACCGTCGCAGCCTTCGCCTTCAAGAAGTCGATCGGTCAGCCCTACCAATACCCCAGGAACAACCTCGACTACACGTCGAATTTCCTGCAGATGATGTTCGGCCTGCCCGTTGAGGAATACGAGGTCGATCCCGTCGTCGCCAGGGCACTCGACGTGCTGTTCATCCTGCACGCAGATCATTCGCAGAACTGCTCGACCAGCGCCGTGCGTCTCGTCGGCAGCAGCCGCGCCAACCTCTTCGCATCGGTCGCTGCAGGCATCAATGCCCTGTGGGGACCGCTCCACGGAGGCGCCAACCAGCGAGTGCTCGACATGCTGCAGCACATTGCCGACGACGGCGGTGACAGCCGCAAGTACCTCGAGAAGGCGAAGGACAAGGACGATCCCTTCCGCCTCTGGGGTTTCGGACATCGTGTCTACAAGAGCTACGACCCGCGGGCCAGGATCCTCAGGGACTACACCCACGAGATCATCGAGCGCCTGCAGATCGCCGACCCGCTCCTCGACATCGCCATGCAACTCGAAGAAGCTGCCCTCACCGAGGACTACTTCATCGAGCGCAACCTGTACCCCAACGTCGACTTCTACTCCGGCATCATGTTCCGGGCTCTCGGCTTCCCCGTGAAGATGTTCACGGTGTTGTTCGCCCTCGGACGCCTTCCCGGCTGGATCGCCCAGTGGAAGGAAATG
>JABMPV010000385.1 GCA_013202595.1 bacterium | reverse complement strand
CTGTGCCCGTCAAGAAGCCCGCTGCGAAGAAGGCGGCTGCCCCCAAGGCGTCTGCCAAGAAGCCGGCTGCCGCCAAGAAGGCTCCACCCAAGCCCGCGGAGAAATCGCCTGTTCCGGCTCCGGCGAAGAAGGTCGTGTCACCCTTCTCGGTCGGCGACAAGGTGGTCTACCCCCATCACGGCGCAGCGGTGATCATCAAGAAGGAGCGGCGCGAGTTCAACGGCACCCGCACGGACTTCTTCGTGCTCGACGTCGCAACCGACCAACTGGTGGTCCGGGTGCCGGTTGCCAATGCCGTGGAGTTGGGTGTCAGGCCGGTCATCAGCAAGACCGCCGCTCGTAGAGTTTTTGCGACGTTCAAGGATGAACCGCAAGAGGCCGGATCCAACTGGAGCCGCTGGTACAAGCTGCTGACCGAGAAGATAAACAGCGGCGATATCTACCAGGTGGCAGAGGTCGTTCGCGACCTCTCGTACGCCCAGCAGACCAAGGGGATTTCTCCCGCGCTCAAGAGAATGCTGTCGAAAGCCCGATTGATACTCACAAGCGAGCTGCGATTCGCCCTCGACATCAGCGAAGAAGATGCAACCAAGAAACTGGACCGGGCCCTCCCCAAGGTGGAGATCGAAGAGTTTGAGTAGCCGGACGGCACGGCTGTGATCATCGAAGCCGTTCGTCTGGTCGTCACGCTCGGCACCACCGCGGTCGGGTATCTCATCGGCCGCTCCATCCCCGACTGGTTCGTCGACTCGTCGGTGAATCCGGAGAACGCTGCCATCGTCGGGGCCATCGTGGGCGCAGGTGTCGGATACGTCATGGGCGGGTTGCTGGGCCGCCTCATTCGCAAGGGCCTCGACCGGGCACCCGAACTCGTTGCCCGAGCGACCGGCCCCCAGTTGTTCGCGGGTACGTTCGGGATGATCTCCGGCCTGCTCGTCGGCGTGGTGATCTCCATTCCGGCGGTGATCTTCCTTCCTCCGGCGGTCGGGTTCACGCTCGCTGCACTGATCGTGCTGGTACTCACCGCCTTCGGCAGCCGGATCTTCGCCATACGAGCAGCGGATTTCCTGGCCGCCGCCGGATTGAGCGCATCGCTCATCCCTGAGGCCGGTGACGGCCCGATCTACGTCATCGACACATCGGCGGCGATCGACGGGCGGATTCTCGAGTTGGCCAGGGCCGGACTCGTCGGTGGCACCGTCTGGCTTCCCGATTTCGTTATCGATGAACTCCAGGGAATCTCCGACTCGGGCAACAAGAATCGGCGCCGCCGTGGCAGACGCGGGTTGGACGTGCTCGATGCGCTCCGGAGCACTCCCGGAGTGAAACTCCAGGTGACGTCGGAGTCGGTCCCCGGTATCGAGGGCGTCGACGCCAAACTCCTTGCCGTGTGCGAGCGTCGGGAGGCGACTCTGGTCTCGACCGACCACAACCTCGCCCAGGCTGCCGGGCTCCGGGGAATTCTCGTTCTCAATCCCCATGCACTGGGTGAGTCGCTCCGACCCGCTCTCGTGTCAGGCGACACCATCGCCTTGCTCATCGAACGGGAGGGGAGCGAACCCGGGCAGGGGGTCGGGTTCCTCGATGACGGAACGATGGTGGTGGTCGAGGATGCGGCCGCGGTCGTCGGTGAGACAGTCGACATCGAGGTGGCCAACACGCTGCGCACCTCGGTCGGACGCATGGTGTTCGCCAGGTTCGACCGGTGACCGTCTGGGGGATCGTCGTCGCTGCCGGCCGTGGCGAGCGCTTCGGAGGCCTCAAGCACGAGTCAATCCTCGGCGGCCAGCCCATGTGGGAGCACTCGAGAGAGGCACTTCTCGCAGGCGGTGCCGGCGGTGTGATCGTGGTCGGCCCGGTTCCCGGCGGCGTCACGGGTGGCGAGCGCCGTCGTGACTCGGTGGCTGCAGGTCTGGCGGCAGTTCCGGCCGACGCCACCATCGTCCTCGTACACGATGCTGCGCGGCCATTGGCATCCCCCGACCTGGTGGCACGGGTGATCGAGCGCCTCTCTTCTGGAGGTGCCGATGCGGTGATTCCCGTAGTCGCGGTGCGGGACACGATCAGGCGGGTGCGAGACGGCCAGGTGATCGGGACGGTCGACCGGTCGGATCTCGCCGCCGTGCAGACGCCTCAGGGCTTCTCGGCCGGCGTACTCAGAAGGGCCCATGCCGCCGGAGAGGCCGACGCCACCGATGACGCCGTGCTCGTCGAGCGGATCGGGGGTACGGTCGTCGCTGTGGAGGGTGAACCGGCCAACATCAAAGTGACGTATCCGGCGGATCTGGCGCTGGCGGAGGCTCTTCTGTCATGAGAGTCGGTTGGGGAGTCGACGCCCATCGCTTCAAGCACGACGGTGTGACGCTGCTGGCCGGAGTGGTCGTGGACGAGGATCGGGGTATCGAGGCCACGTCTGACGGCGACGTCCTGGCGCATGCGGTCACAGATGCCGTGCTGGGCGCGGCAGCGCTGGGCGACCTCGGGATGCACTTCCCGTCAGCCGATCCGCGCTGGTGGCGGGCGAACAGCATGGACTTCATCCGGACCGCCGTTGCGATGGCGGCCGACCATGGGCTCACCCCTTCGTCGGTGGACGTCACCGTGGTCGCCGAATCGGTGAGGATCAGTCCTCACCGCGACGACATCCGCACCCGTCTCGCCGAGACCCTCCAGATCCCCATGGCCGCAGTCTCAGTGAAAGCCACCAGCACCGACGGCCTCGGATTCCTGGGCCGCGACGAAGGCATCGTCTGCCAAGCAGTGGTGGTCCTGACCCCGGCCTGAGCCCTTCTCGAGTTGTCCGGTGTGGCGGCGTAGGAGCCAGAATCGTGATTCGAGCCGTACCTGCTGCCGGGCTCCCCTCTCGACTCTCCTGCAGAGTGGAGGGTCGTTCCTGAGTTTCCCCCGCGGAGCGGGGGAGCCGCGGGTGGGCCTTCTGGCCGGACTGCCAAGAGGGCCTGTCCGGGTCGTGGGGTCAAGTAGGGGGAGTGATGCTGCGCGGCCTCCTACTGCGATGCCGGGCAGTGTCAGTGACCGATCGTGAGGATCGGTTGCCGCTGGCCTTCCCCCGGGCCGTCCCTGTGGGCCGCCCCGACCCCGGTCTTGACAGTCTCACGGGAGGGGTGCAGAACCGCCTGCCGCCTGCCGCCATCCCTCGACCGACGGCCCACGGCCCACGGCAGACGGACGTCGGACGTCGGACGTCGGACGTCGGATACCGGATACCGGATACCGGACGTCGGATAGCCGCTACCCCAGTACCCCCATCGCCACATCCGGCACATTCGTGATGATCCCGTCGATGTCTGCATCGGCGAGGCGGGTGATGTCATCGGGTTCGTCGACGGTCCAGGCGATCGCCCACAGGCCTGCGGTGTGGGCTGCCCGGACGACGGCGCCGGCATCGTCGTCGAACGACGCCAGATCGGGGTGGATGGCCGTGTGCCCGGCCGAGGCGGCAGCTGCTATCGCATCGAACGGGTCGACGAATGACCGCTCAGTCAGCCAACCCGTCGGCAGGTCGGGGCGGAGTTGCAGCGATCGGTAGACGGTCAGCGGGTTGAACGATGACACCTCGACGTCGACACCCGCCTGGTCGATGACATCGAGCACGGCTTCGAGCGACGAGTCGGCCGGGTCCCAGTCGGCATCGGTCGGACTGCTCTTGACCTCGACGTTCACCCACATGCCGCGGCATGCGGCGAGAGCCTCTTCGAGCGTCGGCACATGCGGCCAAGCCTCACGCAGTGCCACGAGTGACAGGGAGACGATCGGCGTCCCGTCCACACGATCGTCGTGGTGGACGACGATGGCGCCGTCGACGGTTCTACGCGCGTCCAACTCGACGCCGTCTGCACCCATCTCCGCAGCGAGGTGGAAGGCCTCGATGGTGTTCTCCCGCGCGGTGGCCGAAGCGCCGCGGTGGCCGAGGATCCAGGGGCGCCCTGAAGGGGGTTGCATCAGCGAGGAGGCTACCGCCCGCTGATACCATCCTCGATCGATGCGAGTGTTCACCACACTCGGCCGGTCGCTGGTGGATTTCGAGCCACGCGAAACCGGTCGGGTCTCCATGTACGTGTGCGGGGCGACCGTGCAATCCGCCCCCCATGTGGGTCACGGGCGGCAGTCCGTGGTGTTCGACGTCATTCGGCGCTATCTGACCTGGCGCGGATACGACGTCACCTTCGTCACCAACATCACCGACATCGAGGACAAGATCATCAACGCGGCGATCGAACAGGGGATCTCCACCCAGGAGGTCGCCGAGCGGGCGACGGCCCAGTTCCTCGAGGCGTACGAACTGCTCGGTAACCTCCCCGCCGATTCACTCGTCTACGCCACGAAGCACATCCCGGTGATGCTCGACATGATCGCCCGTCTTATCGACAGGGGTCACGCCTACCCGGCCGGCGGTGACGTCTACTTCCGCGTCCGGTCGCTGCGGGGATACGGCAAGCTCAGCGGCCGCAATCCCGATGACATGCTGTCGGGAGCTCGCATCGATCCGGGTGAGCACAAGGAGGACCCCCTCGACTTCGCTCTGTGGAAGGGCTCCAAGCCCGGCGAGCCGTCGTGGGATTCGCCGTGGGGCCCGGGCCGCCCGGGATGGCACATCGAGTGCTCCGCCATGGCCGAAGAGCAACTGGGGTTCGGGTTCGACATCCACGGTGGGGGACTGGACCTCGTGTTCCCCCATCACGAGAACGAGATCGCCCAATCGGAGGCGGCCGCCGGAGCCGAGGGGTTCGCCAGGTACTGGCTCCACAACGGGATGGTCAACCTCGGTGGCGAGAAGATGGCCAAGAGCACGGGTAACATCATCGGCCTGCTCGATCTGCTGGCTGCCTACCCGCCGCTGGCAGTCCGGCTCTTCTACCTGCGCGCTCACTACAGGGCACCCGTCGATTTCTCCCGGGACTCGGTGGCCGACGCCGCCGCTTCGCTCACACGTCTGTGGGCGTTTCGGCGCAGGGTCGAACCGGGCGATGCTGCTCCCGATGCCGACACCGTAGAGCGGTTCACGGCTGCGATGGATGATGACTTCGCCACACCGGAGGCGATGGCCGCCCTGTTCGATGCTGTGCGGGAGGGCAATCGTCTGGCCGATTCAGGGGAGGATGCCGCTCCCCATGCCGCCGCGTACGACGTCATTGCAGGGATCCTCGGCATCGCCGAACCGGTCGCGGGCGTCGAGGATCTGGCCGGCGATCTGGCCGGGGTGGCGGCGTCGTTTGGCGTCCCAGCAGACTCGGCCGAGCAGATGATTGCCACGCTGATCGAGCGGCGCGCCGCTGCGAGGGCAGAGCGGGACTTCGCCACGGGCGACGGCATCCGGGATGGTCTGGCAGAGTTGGGCATCGTGCTCGAGGATGGGGCTGATGGCACGACCTGGTATCGGGGATAGCGTCGAAGGCGTCCACGCGGTGGATGCAGCATTGGATGCAGGCCGGGTCGAGCGCCTGATCGTCGAGCGAACTCGCGTTGGTTCGCTGCGTCAACTGATCGGCCGTGCCGAGGCGGCGGGCGCTCCCATCCAGTTGGTGGATGACGCCAGAGATCACGCATTCACCACTGCGCCTCAGGGGATTGTCGCCAAGTGTCGTCCCATCAGGACCATCTCCCTGGAATCCGCGGTGGCCGTCACCGACCCCGCGGCGCTGCTCGTGCTCGATCATTTGGAGGATCCGCGCAATGTCGGAGCCATCGCCCGTTCGGCGATGGCTGCCGGCATCGGGGCCCTGGTGATGTCCGATCGGCGCTCGGCGCCCCTCGGTGCGACAGCCTTCAAGGCCGCCGCGGGGGCGCTCGAGACTGTGAAGGTCGCCGAGGTGTCGTCGATTCCGAGAGCCCTCGAAGATCTCCGCCGCATGGGCGTGTGGTCCGTGGGCCTCGATGCCGGAGGGGAGCGGCCGTTGTGGGGCCTCGATCTGCTCGCCGAACCCGTGGCTGTGGTCGTTGGCGCCGAGGGTGCCGGCCTCTCACGACTCACCGGTGAGCGATGCGATCTCGTCGCCCATATCCCGATCGCCGAGGAAGTCGAAAGCCTCAACGCCTCTGTGGCTGCGTCACTTGCAGCATTCGAGATCATGAGAGTGAGGTCCCATGGGTCCTGAGCTGTTCACCCCGATCCGGTTGAGTGGTGTGGAGTTGCCCAACCGCGTCGTCGTGTCACCCATGTGCCAGTACACGTCGGTCGACGGCGCCATGAACGAGTGGCATGTCGTGCACCTGGGCCAGTACGGTCTCGGTGGCGCAGGGCTGGTGATCACCGAGGCGACTGCTGTGTCGCCCGAGGGCAGGATCTCACCGTTCGACGCCGGTCTGTGGGACGACGCCTGCCTCGAATCGATGAGGCCGGTCGTCGAGTTCTTCAAGGCGCACACCGACTCGGCTCTCGGCATCCAATTGGCCCATGCGGGTCGCAAGGCCTCGGTGCACCCACCCTGGGGTGGATCCGGCAGCGTCGGCATCGGGGATGGCGGCTGGCAGACCGTCGCTCCTTCAGCGGCGGCCTACGAGGGAATGGGCACTCCGGTGGCTCTGGATCGCGTCGGGCTCGACCGGATCCGTGACGCCTTTGCGGCAGCCGCAGTCCGCGCCGATGGGGCAGGGTTCGATCTCGTCGAGGTGCATGCCGCCCATGGCTACCTGCTCCACCAGTTCCTGTCACCGCTGTCCAACATCAGGGAGGACGAGTACGGCGGCGCGCTGGGCAACCGCATGCGGTTCCCACTGGAGGTCTGTGGGGCGGTTCGTGAGGCGTGGCCGTCCGACAAGCCCCTGGGGATTCGCATCTCGGCAACCGATTGGGTGTCGGGCGGATGGGATGTCGAGCAGAGCATCGAGTTTGCTTCCGAAGTCTCGGCATTGGGATACGACGTGCTGACGGCGTCGTCGGGGGGTCTCTCGGCCGATCAGCGCGTCGAAACCGGACCGGGCTACCAGGTGCCCTTTGCACGGGCCGTCAAGGCGGCGGTTCCCGACATGAAGATGATCGCGGTCGGGATGATCACTGAAGCCGACCAGGCGGAGGAGATCCTCACCTCGGGCAGCGCCGATCTGATCGCAATTGCCAGAGAGTTCCTCTACGACCCCTACTGGCCCAGGCACGCCGCCCACATCCTCGGAGCCGAGGTGCAGGTTCCCAAGCAGCACATCAGGGGAGAGCCATCCCTGCGCCCGGAGCGGATCGACCGACCGGTTTAGCGGTGATGGTGCGCGGAGGAGTTCAAACGATCCGCTGCGGACTCCCCGCGCGTTCGCGCGGCGAGCATCGCCGGCCGCACCGCTGAGCCTCTCGAGTCAGGGAACCGCGATCACCAGGGTGGTTCCTTCCGGTGCCGTTTCACCGGCTGAGGGGGGTCTGCGATTCGACGATCCCATCGTCGGTGAGTGGTGGCTCATGGTGTACCAGTCCGGTCCGCCGCTGCTGCGGTAGGTGATACCGAAGGTCAGTGCCAGGAGCGATCCGCTGGCGAGTACCCCCTGAAGGATGCCCAGCAACTGTCGGAGGAGCGCCTCCAGGTCGGACTTCCCTTCGCTCCGACCCGCCTGACGGATCATGAATGCCAGGGTGAGGGCGACGAACCAGGGGACAATGAAGCCTCTCCCCATTTCGCCCCTCACGGCCAGCCAGACGACCAGGAGCGGGTACACGACCCAGGCGGGATGGAATCCGGCCAGTCGAGCCGTTGTCGTCCGCTCTGATCGTGGGGCGCCGACGTGCTTGGACCCGCAGCGCCAGCACTCCAGTCCGGTCGGGACCCTGGCTCCACATCGACGGCACACCCTCGGTTCACTCATAGCCCTATCCGATCGGTTAGGAGGAGGTGGCTCTGGCGGTGGAGGGACGGTCAGTTCCATGGGCTGCTCCAGAGGAGCACGGCCACTCCGATAGCGAAGGAGACGGCGGCGCTTGCCAGGAGTGGCCGCCAGGTTCTGATCCCGAAGACCAGTCGTACGGCCCAGCCGAGGCACAGGCCGCCGATCACGGTGACGGTGGCCAAGAAGCCCACCGCCTGTCCCGTACCCCGATAGGAGCATCCGGCGCCACCGATTCCGCTCAGGCACGACAGGATGGTCAGGTGGGCCACCACGGTCACCAGGGCGGCCACGAGTATCAGGACACCAGCCGCAAGTCCGGCGTGATCAGGCGACTCCGCTCGGTCGGGTCTCTCCATCCAGTCGGCTGCCTTGGGGCGTGAGGTGGCGCATCGCCAGCACAGGAGCCGCCATCTGGCCACGGCTGTCTCGCAGGTGGGGCATCGCCAGTAGCCGGACATCGGGGGTACCTTCCCATCGTGCGCCCCCACCCGTCAGGTCAAAGGTACGCCTGGAGCGGTAGGGAGGCTATGGGGGATCACCCCCAGTCGCACATCGGGTTGTGGGACCCCTTCCATGGGATGGCGACCGTGCCGGTCGGCCCCTCCTCTGTGTTGCCGAGGGAGCGCAGCGACCGAGTCTTCCACCGAGCGCGGCGAAGGTGGCGGTGATGAACGGTGGATGAAGAAGAAGGCCTTCCCCTGGCGCAGCCGCCCGGTTCGACCCAGTCCTTCACCTCGGTGGATTGGACCGCTGCTGTGTGCCTTTGGGGGTAGGGAGCAGCCGAGCCTCGACCCATCCCTTCTCACCGGTCTCGCCGTCCTGCAGCAGGACCCACTCCTCAAGACGGCCAGCGATCTCGACGGTGTGGCCGGTGAGGAACCGGCCGGACGGCACGGACTCGGCTTGGGGTTCCAGCCGATAGGCGAGGGGCCAGCCGACTGCAAGGGTGTGGATGGCCGGTGATTGTTCCATCTGTGGAGGGTGGATGGCGGTGCTGGCGATCGGATGCCGCTTCGGCGTGGGCCGTGGTCGGCAGGCGATCTCGTCGTAGCCCCGGTGTGCGCTGCGGGGTCTGATGATTCGACTCGCCATCCTGATGACGAGGGCGATGCCGACGATGCCGATGCCTATGCCGATGAGGTATCCGACGCCCTGGTGCGGGGCGCTGCAGCCTTCGCCGATCGCTCCGCCGGAGCACCCGAAGCCGGAAGTGCTCAGTCCGATGAGGAAGGCGATGACGAGCACTGTGGCGATCCCAGCAATAGCCACAACGAATGCCAGGAGAGTCTTGGCGAACTTGCGGAGCGGTTGGGCTTTAGGACTCGGGATGACGGGTGTTGTGCTCATGACGCTTCCTCCCTATTCGCCCCCTCCCATCTCAACGGTATGGCCTGTAGGTCGGTCCGGCCATGGGGGACATCCCCCAATCGAGTCGGGAGCCGCAATCAGCAGGTGGAAGGGGGTCGTCGACTTCACCATTACCCCAAGTCGTGTGACCGCTTGTACAAAGGGGCCGGATTACGGTGGACACACATATCCATGAGGACTGTCTAACCCCCTGGTAGGAAGTGGAGCCGGCGGGGGGAGTCGAACCCCCGACCTGCGGTTTACAAGACCGCTACGGTCCTATCCGGCGACCTGGAGGAATGCCCTGGACGGCAGTGGCCGCAGGACCGATTTCATCCTGCCGCTTCTCCGCGCATCCCGGTACTGCCCGATGGTGTGTGGGGTTCGCGTGGGGTTCTGGATCAGAGCATCGCTCTGGGTGATGAGCCATCTCTGCCAAGTGCGCGGCATCTTCACCCACCCGCCGGGGAGGGGCGAGCATGCAGCCCCGCGAAACCGGGTGTCACGAGTAGCCCGCGCCGTTTCGCGGGATCAGTCGGTGTAGTAGGCAGTGATGGTTTCACGCACTACTGCCGCCATCGAGTCGCTCCTGAGATGTCAGCCGCGTCATCTCTTCGCCTCCAAGCGCGATGTCACGTCACATGCTCTGCTGGAGTTGGGTGTCGCTTCGGAGTATCAGCAGCGCGAGTTGATGGGATCGATCACCAGTGCGTTGCAGTCCTCACCTGCGAGCTTGCGAGTGGTCCGGTACAGGATCGGCTCCGTTGAGGCTCATTCCGTGGCGCTGGCCGACAGCTACCCCGATGATGAGAGCCTCTGTCGTGCGCTCCGAACTCATGTCGTGCCGGTTCGCTGGCGGCAGAGAACGGCGGAATCCAGAGTGTAGAGCGCCGGCCGTCGTCGGGTGCCTATCTTCCGAGGCAGCCCGACTCCGCAGTCCGGAAGCACCTTGTGACTTTGTGCCCTAGCCCTGGAGCCAGAACTGGTGTCCTATAGGCGCAGAGGGGAGACACGTGGAGTCCTGCCAGTTGGGTGGATTCTCGGCACCGCAATCCACGATGGGGCATCACACGAATTGTGCGCGGCCCACCACCGATCCCGCTCACCGACTGTTCCCGGACTGCCTTCCCCCGGGTCCAGGCCCCCTGGAGGATCTGCCATGACACGATCCTCTCGAACCCTTCGCTCACCGTTCCGGAGTCTCGGCGAGGTGACGATCTCGTTTCTGATGATCGTCGCTCTGCTGGTGGTGGGAGCGGACCAGGCGCGTTCGGCGGGACGGCAACTCCTCTACTCCTACGGCACCGCCGCGTCCGACGGCTCATCGGGCTCACGCGATCTGTTCCTCATGGATGAGGACGGATCGAACGTCGTCCAACTCACCGCAGAACCGGGTGACGACTACAACGGCGTCTGGTCGCCCGACGGATCGAGGATCGCGTTCGCCTCTGACCGGGACGGTGACTACGAGATCTACGTGATGGCCGCCGACGGCGGAGGCGTGATCCAGATCACCGACTCTCCCGCGAAGGACTTCAACCCCGCGTGGTCGCCCGATGGCACCGAGATCGCCTTCCGCTCGCAGCGCACGGGCAACGACGACATCTGGAGGATCGGGGTGGATGGCTCCGGCCTCACACAACTGACCACACACTCGGGATTCGATGCGACGGGATCCACCGGATCGTGGTCGTGGATCACAGGCGAGATCGCCTTCTCCAGCAACAGGGCGGGGAACCTGCAGGACGTCTTCGTGATGGATGCCGATGGCGGCAACGTCAGGCAGTTGACGAACCTCCCGGGCGCAGATACCGCTCCCGCCTGGTCGCCCGACGGCACCAAGTTGGTGTTCGTCAGCGACCGCCACGGGCAGTACGACATCTTCGCCATGAACGCCGACGGCACCGGCCAGACGCGTCTCACCACTGATCCCGGCCAGGACGTGACGCCTTCATGGTCGCACGACGGCACCAGCATCGCGTTCTCCTCCGACCGGGACGGCGACTTCGAGTTGTTCGTCATGGAGATCGACGGGACGAACCAGACCCAGATCACCTTCGACACCGTGATCACCCGCTGGCCGGCCTGGACGCCACCGACGACGCCGAGCGTTGCGGTCTGCCCGTCGGGTGCGTTGGCGGCGTGGGAGGGGGATGGGTTGGCCGATGAGACGGGTTCGTTCCCGTTGACCGTATACGGCGGAGCCACGTTCGCCGGGGGCCTGCTCGGCAACGCGTTCTCGGTCGATGGGTCCGGTGACTACCTCGAAGTCG
>JABMPV010000384.1 GCA_013202595.1 bacterium | reverse complement strand
GACCTCCCGACGCCGACTGCCCGTGGACACGCCATCACTATGGACCAGGACCGGGATCGAGGCTGGACATGGCAGGAACACTAGAGACCGATGCTCTCTCGCGGGACCTTTGACAACGTACCGCGCGGCTCCTCCGCCCGGGACGACGCGCCTTCATCCGGGGGCTTCGAATTGGGTCCTCGTGAGTGCTCCCCGGAAGACGGCTAATTTGGCGGCACGCCCCACCGAAAGACCACCCATGACCGACTCTCCCAGTCAGTTCAGATGGCCGCAGGGCCGGCAGTCGGCGCTGAGCATCACGTTCGACCTCGACGCCGAATCGGTGGTGCTGGCAGTGGACGCCGGGTATGCCTCCCGGCCGTCGGTGATGACCCATCAGAGATACGGGCCGCTGACCGGCCTGCCCCGGTTGCTGGATCTGCTCGCCGAGCGAGACCTGCGCTGCACGTTCTTCGTTCCCGGCTTCACCGCCGATCAGCACCCTCGAGCCGTCGAAGCAGTGCTCCTGGCCGGCCACGAGGTGGCTCACCATGGCTACATGCACCGCCCACCTGCCCACCTCAGTGAATCCGAGGAGCGTGCAGAGATGGAAATGGGACTGGAGGCACTGGATCGCCACGGTGTGCGCCCCGTCGGCTATCGGTCGCCGTGGTGGGACATCTCGATCAGAACACTCGACCTGCTCGCCGAGTACGGGTTCCTATACGACGCCAGTCTCTTCGACAGGGATCAGCCGTACCCGGTGGGGACAGCGGGGGGGACGATCATGGAAATCCCTCAGTCGTGGGTCTTCGACGACTGGGAACGCTATGCCTTCCTCCCCGACCCGCCGGCCGGCCAGGGCGTCATCGAGCGCCCGTCACAGGTCGCCGAGGCCTGGTTGGAGGAAATCACCGCGTACCACCAGACCGGGGGATGCGCCGTGATCGTCAATCATCCATTCATCTCGGGAAGGCCGGGGCGAGCGGTCGCCCTGGGGACGCTGCTCGACCGGGCCATGGACATCGATGGTCTCTGGATCGCGGCCATGGATGAGATCGCTGCCCACACCGCCCGTCTCGATCTTCCGGTCGCTCCGCTGCAGCTTCCCGGCCTCCCCTCCGACTGAGCGAGGCCTTCTGGGAAGGGTGACGGCCTCAGATGAGCACGACAAAGTCGTCCGGGTGGGCGGTCACGACCACAGTGGCGCCCTCTGGAAGGAGGGGCTTGGTCGGCGCGTTGAGAATCAGTTCTCTGTCACCCATCTGGATCCGACACCGCTGATGCATGCCGATGAAGTGCCTACCGGTAATCCGGCCCTCACCGAGCACGATGTCGCCACCCCTGTCGGCCCGGAGATGCTCCGGACGGATGGCCAACGTGACCTCGGCGCCCTCGGAGGCCCGGCCGGGAACCGTCAGATTCCCGAGGGACGTCTCGACCTCCACCGTCTCGTCGGTGGTCCGAACCACCCTGCCGTCGATCAAGTTGCTGTCGCCCATGAAGGTGGCCGAGAACCGGGTAGCCGGCTGGAGGTAGAGGCTCTCCGGTGACCCCTGATCCTCGATCCGACCGTCACGCAACACGACCACGACGTCTGCGAGGCTCATCGCCTCCTCCTGATCGTGGGTCACGTGGACGAAGGTGGTCCCGACCCGGCGCTGGATCTCACCGAGTTCGTCCTGCATCTGGCGCCGCAGCTTCAAGTCGAGTGCCCCGAGTGGCTCGTCGAGGAGCAGCACCCGTGGCTCGATGACGAGTGCCCGGGCGAGGGCCACTCGCTGCTGCTGGCCCCCCGAGAGTGAGGTGACCGCCCGGTCCTCGATGCCGGGAAGCCCAACGACGCCGAGCATCCTCTCGATCTTCTCACTGCGCTCATCGCCCCTGATCTTGTGCATCGTCAGCCCGAATCCGATGTTCTGGCCGACGGTCATATGGGGGAACAGGGCATAGTCCTGGAACACGGTCGTCGTGGGGCGGCGCGCCGGGGGGAGATGGGTGACATCGCCGTCATCGACGAGAATCCGGCCCGACGTCGGTTGGGTGAACCCGCCGAGCAAGCTGAGCAGTGTTGTCTTGCCGCTCCCCGAGGGGCCGAGGATCACGACATATGACCCGGGGTCGATCGAGAGGCTGACACTGTCGAGAGCGACCGAGGCTCCGTAGTGCTTCGACACGTCGTCGACAGTGAGACGGGCGCCGCGGGTCATCGTCTCTGTCCTCCAATTCGCCGTCGGCTGATCCAGTAGGTCACAAAGAGCAGTGACACCGACAGCACGAACACGATGGTGCCGGCCGCATTGGTCTTGGGGTTGAGTCCGGTCCGCAGTGCCGACCAGATCTCGACCGGCAGGGTCACGTCGAAGCGGGTGAGCAGGAGAGCTATCACGAACTCGTCCCAGGAGAGGGTGAACGAGAGGAGGAAGGCGGCCAAGATGCCGGGAAGCAGCATCGGCACGGTGACCTTCGTGATCACATGGAACTCACCGGCCCCCAGATCCCGCGCCGCTCTCTCGATCTGCTCCTGGTCCTCGTTCATCTGGCTGAGCAGGATGGCGAACGCGAGTGGGAGGTTGATGACCACGTGGCCGATGATCACCAGCATCAGCGACCGGCCGATCCCCAATTCGGAGAACCCGAGCGAGAGACCGAGGCCGATCACGAGATAGGACACTCCCAGCGGAGCGATCAGGAGGGCTCGAAGGGCCGCGGCGCCTCGCGGGCGGTAACGAGCGAGTCCGTAGGCCGCGATGAAGCCGAGGACTGTGCAAATGATCGCCGACACCACGGCGACCAAGACCGAGTTGCGCAGTGCCGCCATCATCCGCCCGTCGGCGAACAGTTCCCCGTACCAGCGCAGCGACAACCCCCGCAGCGGTGGCACGGACACCGCCCCGTCCTGGAACGAGAACACGATGAGCACGACGACCGGCAGGAAGATGAATCCGAAGACGACCAGCACGTAGGTGGTCCGCAGGAGGGTTCCGATGCGTCTCACCGGCGCTCCAGGCTGAGTCGTCGAGCAAACACTGCGTAGACGGCGCCGACCACGACCAACAACAGCACGCTCAGCGCTGCCGCCAGCGGGAAGTCGCCCCGGCGCTGCACCTGCAGCATGATCGCTTGAGGGAGCAGCAACTCGTTGCCTCCACCGAGGATCTGGGGGGTTATGAAGTCGCCGATGGCGAGAACGAACGTCAGGAACGCCCCCACCACCACCCCCGGCATGCTGAGGGGGAGTGTGACACGGAGGAAGGTCGCCACCGGCGAAGCTCCGAGGTCACGGGCCGCTTTGCGATACGACTCGGGAATCTGGGTGAGGCTGGCGTAGATCGTCAGTGACACCAGCATCGTGAAGAAGTGGACGAAGCCGATCACGGTGGCCAGCCGGGTGTTGGCCAGGGTTATCGGCGACGAGATGAGCCCCGACGTCATCATTGCCTGGTTGATCACTCCATTCTTGGCCAGTACCAGCAGCCAGCTGTAGGAGCGAACCACATAGGAGGTCCAGAACGGCAGCACCGCGAGGATGAGCAATGGCCTCTGCCAGCGCGCCGGGACCCGGTAGGCCAGAATGTAGGCAAAGGGGTAGGCCACCAGCAGGCTCGCCACGACGGTGATCAGCACCACCTCGAGCGAACTGCGCAGGGCAGTGGTGAAGACATCGTCCTCGAAGATCGTTCGGTAGTTGTCGAGCGTGAGCGTCCGGTCGAGCGTGCCACCGACGCGTCGCCAGAAGCTGACGGCGACCACGAACCCCATCGGGGCCAAGAAGAACAGCGACGTCCACAGAAGAGCCGGGCCCGAGAGGGCCCAGCCCTTCCGTGTGGACTTCTCGTGAGACGTCAACCCTGCAGGAACCTGGTCCAGACGTCGAGCATTGCCGCATCCAGATCGGCATCGGGGATGAAGTACGGATCCGAGTTGGCAACGAATCCGGGCTGCTCGTCCCATCTGAGCACGGCCTTCTCATCGGCCGTCAGCGTGGCCTGCGAATTGGCCGGCATCGCCCAGTAGCACGACGACGTCGCGAGACGCGCCTGACCCTCCGGGCTGACGATGTACTGGACGAACTTGGTGGCCAATTCCTTGCGGTTCGAGTCGGCCATAACCCCGATCGCCTGCTGCCAACGGATGCCACCCTGCTCGGGGAGCACCCAGTCGAACGCCGGGTTCTCGGCCGTGAGCACACCGGTGACGAACTCACCGCCGCCGACGATGATGTCGACTTCGCCGGTCGCCAAGGCCGTCTGCACCGTCACCACATCACCGATGAGCGACACGTGCGGCTTGAGATCCATCAAGCGCTGCTCGATGGCCGGGAGGTCGGCCGCGGTGATGGCAGCTGGCTCGATTCCCAGGCTGATCGCCACCTGCTCCATGACCGGGATGTAGTAGTCATACACCGCGATGCGGCCCGCGTACGCCGGATCCCACAAAGACTCGACGTCGCGCATTGCCTCGATCGGGACGTTCTCGTTGTTGAAGGCGATCGTGTTGTACCCGAACTTCTCCGGGACCGCGTACAGATTGCCATTCTGATAGTGGGTTCCCGGGAGGTCGACGTCTGCGAAGAACTGATCCCAGGGGTAGTCGGCGGGGTCGAGTTCCGCCATGAGACCCGCTTCGACGACCCGGGGCACGTCCACCGAATCGACGACGAACACGTCCCACTCACCCGGCTGCGACTGCTCGAGGATTCCCAAAGCGACACCGGTCCCGTCGTAATCCTTGACATTGACTGTGACGTTGTTCGCTTCCTCGAAAGGAGCGAGCAGCGCCGGGTCGGTGTGGTCGCACCAGACAAGCGCATTCAACTCGGTCGCTTCGGAGGCACTCGTGCTGCCGGTGTCGTCGTCGCCGCAGGCAGCTGCGACGAGAGCCAAGGCCACGAATGCCACGACTACGGAACGGCGCATTGCTCATCCCTTTCGTTTGCTTGCGTGCACCCTATCGACCAGCGACATTCTCGTCCAAACCCCCGCTGGAACGATCTCCGAATCTCCCCGTGACCTGCGGGTCCTGTGCTCACTACGTCGAACGAGAGGGGTCCCCTGGCGGAGGAGATCCGGCCCGGGCCGGGGCGTTCTCGGGTGGGGCGGGCGGCCCATGACCCCCGCCCGACTCGACTCCCGTGCCACCCGACCAGCGGCCTTCGACTTCTCCGATCAAGTGCAGAATGAAATCTGCGTCTAGTTGTGTCAGATCAGGAATAGGATGTCCGCTCAATCGGTTGTTCATTGCCCGAGGCCGAGGAGTCACTTTCATGGCAGAAACCGCCCAACTCACCCTTCCCGTGCTACCGCTGCGCAACGGGGTCGTCTTCCCCCACATGGTCGTCACCATCCGTATCGAGACGGATGAAGGCCGCGCCGCGCTCGCAGCGGCCGAGCGAAGCGGCGGCCGCCTGCTGCTGGTTCCGCGGGTGGAGGGTCGCTACGGCAACGTCGGCACCATCGCTGAGATCCAGAAGGTCGACGATGCGAACGTGGCCATCTCCGGCGTCGCCCGGGCCAGAGTGGGCACCGGCTCCCCCGATCCCGATGGGACGCTGTGGGTGGAGACGGAGCCGTTCCCCGAGGCCGATGTCCTCGACGAGGAGATCGACGCCCTGATGGACGAGTACAAGGCCGTCGTCGGAGCCGTCCTGGAGAACCGCAGCATGCGCGGCGTCGCCGAACGCGTCCGCTCCATGGACAACCCGAGCCGCCTCGCGGATCTCGCCGTCTACTCCCCCGACCTCTCACTCGAACAGAAGGTCGAACTGCTCGAGACACTCGACGTCCGCAGCCGCCTCGGCAAGCTCCTCGACTGGATGCGTGAGGTCCTCGCCGATCTCGAACTGCGGCGCAAGGTCCGGGACGACGCAGCAGAGCGGATCGACAAGAACCAGCGCGAGTTCCTGCTCAGGCGCCAATTGGAGGAGATCAAGCGCGAACTGGGCGAAGACGACGACGTCGCCTCCAACTACAGGGTCAAGATCGAAGAGCTCGAACTCCCCGAGAAGGTCGCTGAATCGGTCAACAACGAGATCGACCGTCTCGAGCGGATGAGCGAACAGTCTCCCGAGCACTCGTGGATCCGCACATGGCTCGACACGATGCTGGAGATCCCCTGGAACACCCGGTCGGACGACCGGCTGGATCTCGACGAGGCGTGGACCGTGCTCGATGCCGATCACACGGGCCTCCACGACGACAAAGAGCGGATCGTCGAGCACCTCGCCGTACGCAAACTGAGGGCCGAGCGCGGCCTCACAGACGGAGATCAGCGCAACAGCGGGGCGACCCTGCTGCTGGTCGGCCCCCCCGGAGTCGGCAAGACCTCTCTCGGAGAATCGGTGGCGAGCGCACTCGGCAGAGAGTTCATCCGTGTGGCCCTCGGCGGCCTCCGCGATGAGGCAGAGATCCGCGGCCACCGCCGCACCTATGTCGGTGCCCGGCCCGGGCGTATCGCACGAGCTCTGATCGAGGCGGGGACCATGAACCCGGTCTTCCTGCTCGACGAGATGGACAAGGTCGGCGCCGATTGGCGGGGAGATCCCTCGTCCGCTCTGCTCGAAGTGCTCGACCCCGCACAGAACCACACGTTCCGGGACCACTACCTCGAGGTCGATCTCGATCTCTCCGACGTGCTGTTCGTGGCCACTGCAAACGTGGCCGAGACGATCCCGCCGGCATTGCTGGACCGCACCGAGATGATCCACATCGACGGCTACACCGACGACGAGAAGGTGGCCATCGCCAGGGACCATCTCCTGCCGCGACAGGTGCGGGCTGCCGGTCTCGAGCCCGAGGAGATCGAGGTCACCGAACCGGCGCTGGCCGGGATCGTCGATCGCTACACCCGCGAGGCCGGTGTCCGGAACCTGGAACGCCAGTTGGGCAAGCTCACCCGCAAGGTGGCAACCCGGGTGGCACGCGCCGACCTCAGCCAGATCACCATCGATGAGGGTGACATCGTCGAGTTCCTCGGCAAGCCCAAGGTGTGGAAGGACGAAGCATCTGATCGCACCGACGTTCCCGGGGTGGCCACAGGATTGGCCGTCACCGGGGCAGGCGGCGATGTCCTCTTCATCGAGGCGTCGGCGACCGAGGGCGACCGGGGGTTGACCCTCACCGGCCAGTTGGGCGATGTCATGCAGGAGTCGGCGAGGATCGCTCTCTCCTATGTGGAAGCTCACGCCTCAGAACTCGGTGTCGACCCGGCACGGCTGAGTGGACGGGTGCACATGCACGTGCCAGCAGGAGCCATCCCCAAGGACGGGCCGTCGGCCGGCAGCACCATGGCCACTGCACTCACCTCACTGCTCACGGG
>JABMPV010000383.1 GCA_013202595.1 bacterium | reverse complement strand
TTAGCGGATGTGCGGGCAGATCGCGGGCTTCATAGCGGACCGGCAACTTGGTGCCGAAAGGTGATTCCGGAACGAGTCGATGAGCGCATGCCCCCACCGGAAAGGGGTGTCGCGCCCTATGCGTCCGGGTTCCGCCGCCAGCCGTCAGCCCTCCGAATGCCGTGTGATGTCATCTTCATCCATCACCGCGACGTAGGGCAGGTTCCGGTACTTCCCCAGCCAGTCGAGCCCATATCCGACGACGAAATCGGGGGGGATCTCGAACCCGACGTACTCGACGTCGATGGGCACACTCTGGATGCCCGCCTTGAGGAGCAGTGCTGCGATCCGGATGGATGCAGGCTTGCGCACCTGGAGATTCTTCAGCAGGTAGGCCAGGGTCAGCCCGCTGTCGATGATGTCCTCGACGATGATGACGTGCCGATCGGCGATCTCCTGATCGAGGTCCTTCAGGATGCGGACGACGCCCGATGTCTGAGTGGCCGCCCCGTAGGACGAGACCGCCATGAAGTCCATGTCGACCGGCAGGTGGATGTGGCGCGAGAGATCGGCCATCACCATGAAAGCGCCCTTGAGCACCGCTACGAGGATGACATCCTTCCCCGCATAGTCGGCGGTGATCCTGGCACCCATTTCCTCGAGGCGCTGATCGATCTGCTCCTTGGAGATCAGGACCTTGCCAATTTCCACTACTCCGTCACCTCCGTGGCGATCAACCGAACTGCGTCCCCTGCACCTTCGGTCCAGGCCGCATGGCCGGACACCCTGCAACCCGGAACCCAGACCATTCTCCCACCCGCAGCGACCAGCGGCCACCGTGGCCTCGATCGGCCCGGAACCCCTGCCTCGCGCAACGCCTCGAACACGGCCTTGGTGCCATCGGCGAGGTCGATGCGATCGCCTGCGGCTGCGCTGCGCATCACGGCGCCGGTCACGGAGGCCGGGGTGACGAGCGCCTGCCAGCGCCCGACGGGACGCAGCAGCGGCTCGGTGGATTCGACCACGGCAGACATCATCCAGCGTCCCCAGCGAGCCGACCCCGGCACGACGAGGCCGACAGGTGGCGGCCCCTCGTTCGCCTCGCCCGCCGGGTACAGGACCACCTCGGAGCCTTCCCGTGCGACGACCATCCCTCCCGACGAAGGCATCCGCTCTGCACCGCCCGCAGCGACGCCGAGTATCACCTCGACGTCGGCTGCAGTGCCGGCGTAGGGAGCATGGATCATCCTGAGCATCCTGCGAGCGACCCTCGCCGCCACGGCGGGGGAAACGGCGAGGAGCGCTCCCCTGGCGACGGCCACCTCTCCATCCCGGGCCCTCAGGTCGATGGCCGCTGCTGCGGCCGACAGGGCGGCCTCGTCGATGGCGACATGCCCGGCTGCTCGCACAATCGCTTCAGGTGCCGTCGGGGACACGGCTGTGATTGTCGGCATGATCTCTCTTCGAACGCGGACCCGCAGCAGGGAAAGGTCGGTGTTGCCGGGGTCATCGACGAACGGAAGATCGAGTGAGGCTGCCAGTTCACGGGTCTCGGCGCGCCATACGCCGAGCATCGGGCGGTGATACCTGCCGCGCCGACGCGGAATACCCGACAGCCCCGTTGCGCCGGCGCCCCTCATCAGATTCATGACCACCGTCTCCACGTGGTCGTCGGCTGTGTGCCCTGTGATCACGATCTCGCCGTCGCGGCAGTCGCCGTCGATGGCGGCATACCGGGCATCGCGCAAGTCAGCCTCCGACCGGGCAGGGTCCACCGGGATGACCGTGTGCTCGATCTCGAGACGTTCGGCGATCTCGATCGCCGCGGCGACGAGCGACCGCGACGCAGCGAGTCCGTGATCGATGATGAGTGCCCGGACGTCGGCTCCGGCCGTGGCGGCGGCCCAGGCACACACCGCACTGTCTGCTCCCCCGCTGAGCGCAACCACCAGTGGCGCATCGGGCAGGTCGGATCGCACACGCTCCAGCACGGAAGCGGCGAGATCGGTCAGGCCACTCGCTCCAGCCACCGCTGCGGATCCCTGATCTCGGCGAGGGTCGGAAGGTGGTCCGGGCCTTCCCAAACCGCATCGAGTGCCGTGAACCCTGCGGACCGTTCGACGCCCCTGATGAACTTCTCGCCCCACTCGTACTGCTTCATCTTCATCTCGAGACCGGTGAGCCTCATGAACGCTGCCATCCGTGGATCGGCACGCCGCATCTTGAGCGCCCGGCTCATCCGATCGACGCTCACCAGTTCGCGTGCCCCGATCCTGTCCATGATCACGTGCCCGTGGCCCTCGAGGAGCGCCATCAGTGCCTGGATACGATCGAGCAACGCCTTCTGCCCCGGTGAGGCAAGCAGTCCCATGATCCCCGACTCGTCCACCACCGGCCTGCCGTGCTCGGCGGCGGTCTTCATCTCGTCGCGCATCCGCTGGACGCGACCTTCCTCGGGTGTTGCATCGGCCACCAGTTCGGTGACGAGCGACAGGAAGTAGTCACGCATCCACGGCACACCGGTGAACTGGAGTCGGTGCGTGCATTCGTGCAGCGCCACCCAGAACCGGAACTCATCGGGGCGGAACTCGTGCTGGCGCTCGAGCCACAGCACGTTGGCGCCGACGAACATCACCGTGTCTCCGTCGTCCTCCGGTTCGTCGGCGGGGAGAACGAGTTCGTACTGCCCGAGGACCCTGCGGGAGAGGACGCCGACGAGGGCCCCCATCTCCGCCCCGACGAGACGCCCCATCATGCGACGGCCGATCCCACCGGTGTCGAGCGCCCGCTCGGCGAGTGCAAACAGCCGGGCAAAGGACACGAGATTGGCCTCGGCCCATTCGCGCCTGGTGACGACACGAACGTTGGGATCTCCGACCCAATCCAGCCCCGTCTCTGCAGAGACGAGCGCGGCGGCACGGTCGACGAGGCCGGGAGCCTGCCGGGCCAGCAGCGCCGCGTGATAGGTACCTTCGAGTGGATAGGTGCCCGCAGCCCTGCGGGCCACCTTCTTTGCGACCGACCAGTTGACGGAGGTCAACTGACGACCCGGTACCTGCCCCTGATCCTGAGGGCGTACACGATGAGCACGATGCCGATCACCGCGATGGTCAGAGCAAGCAGCGTCGGCACGAGGTAGCGGAAGGTCCACGCCGGATCGTCCTCAGCGGCCGCGGTCTCATCGATGATGACGGCCGGAGGCGGACCGGAGAACTCCTCTGTGACCGACCCGGTATCGGGTGCTGCCGGCTCTTCGGTCGCCATGGCGGCCGGGGCGGCCATCAACACGAGAACGGCGGCCAGGGTGAGTGCGGCAGCGAGACGCTCGGTGATTCGGTTCACGGACGGTGAGGATACCCAACCGGGGCCGGCGCTGGAAACCGCACCGGCGATCGGTGTCAGGAGTCCGCGACGACCCGCCCGCGCAGGCGCGGAAATCGGGTGGGGGTGTGGGCAAAGCAGTACGCGCGCTTGTTGTATTGCGACAACTTGGTCTCGCATCCATCCGACACGCACACTCTGTCCTTGGCGTGTGCCTTGGGCGCCCTCGCCGTCCCTGTGATCTTGTTGCCTCGCAGAATGTCGGCCATGGTCATTCCTCCGCGGCCGGGGCAGCGCCCGGCGGGTCGAGTGCCTGTTGGCTCAAGAACGTCGAAAGGCGGTCCAGGAGTTCCTGGGGAACGTTCTCCGTGCAATCGTGCCGGACCTTGTCGAGGAAACGGCGCTCGAACACGTACCCGTCACCGCATGGTGGGCAGCGCCTGAGGTGCCACCAGATGCGGATGCGCCCGAAGTAGCGCATCTCTCCATCGAGATACGAGTAGACCTGGGTCCTGGTGTGTTCACACTTCGGCTTCATGCCGGCCGCCCTGTGATTCCGCGCTCTTCTGCAAAGTCCCACAACGCTTTTTGCAGGGCCTTTCTTCCCCGGTGGAGTCGCGACATCACTGTGCCGATGGGCACATCCATGATCTCGGCGATCTCTTTGTAGGAGAATCCCTCCACGTCGGCGAGCAGCACGGGGATCTTGAAGTTGTCGGGCAGAGCCTCGACGGCGGCCTTCACATCGGTATCGACGATGCCGTCGAGTGCCTCCGACTCCGCACTCCGCTCGGCCCCTCCGGTCGCTCCCGATTGCCCGAGCCGATTGAACAAATAGAGATCCTCGTAGTCGCCCAACTCCACCTCAGTGGGCCGCCTGCTCTTCTTGCGGTACTTGTTGATGAACGTGTTGGTCAGGATCCGGTACATCCACGCCTTGAGGTTGGTCCCGGCCGTGAACGTGTGGTAGCCGCGATATGCCTTGAGCAGGGCCTCCTGAAGGACGTCTTCGGCGTCATGGGGATTGCGCGTCATACGGAGTGCAGCCGAGTACAACTGCGGCAGGAACTCTTCGACATCGGACTGGAAGGTGGCCTGGTCGGCCATGAGCCGTCCCCCCTGGGGTGATCGGTATCCGTAGGTTACCAAGGTCTCGTAAAGGGGTTACCATGCTGCGCCGTGCCGGAGTAGCTCAGGGGTAGAGCAGCTCACTCGTAATGAGCAGGTCCGGGGTTCGAATCCCCGCTCCGGCTCCCCTCACAGCCGCCCGGCGACGGGCGGCTGTGGCCGTTAGCCGTTGACTCGATCCGATCGGGGACTCACTCGCGCAAGTCGAGTCGGTGCGCCTCGTGGAGTTGCGTTTCCGCCTCGTAGTAGTGGTTGCACGCAGAGCGGACCAACTCCTCCGCACGCAGAGCGGACCAACTCCTCCGCACGCAGAGCGGACCAACTCCTCCGCTCGCAGAGCGGACCAACTCCTCCGCTCGCAGAGCGGACCAACTCCTCCGCTCGCAGAGCGGACCAACTCCTCCGCACGCTGCATCGAACTCTGAGTCGCAGCCGCGAGACTGCGCAACTCGTCCACGTCGCAGGTGTAACGAGAGATGGTCGCGTCGCTCCTCCAATCCGGAGATGTGAGTGGGTACCGTCGGTGGATGACCTCCGCGGTACGAACCGGACCGGCGCTCGCAGCCGGCATCGCGGCGTTCGTCCTGTTGAATCTCGCAACCGCGCTCTGGCTACCGGGATGGACCTACGTGCCGGTGAACATCGCTGCGGCCGCAATGCTCGTCGCCGGTGCCCGCATCACCGGCAGCACCGCAGAGTCGCTCGGCCTCTCCGGTGCATCACTCGGGCGGGGAATCCGACTGGGCCTGATCACCGGGGCAGCAGCCCTGGCCGTCGTGGCCATCGGTGCACTCGTCCCCCTGACCCGGACGATGTTCGAGGATTCGAGAGCTGCGGATATCGGTGGGGCCGGATTGGCCTATCAGATGCTGGTGCGCATCCCGATCGGCACGGCGCTGTTCGAGGAACTCGCGTTCAGGGGCGTGCTGCTGGACCAGGGCAGGAGGCTGCTCGGCCGGACCGGCGGGACCGCCCTGGCGGCGATCCTCTTCGGCCTCTGGCACATCCTCCCGGCACGATCGGTGACGACCGGCAACGAGGCGGCCGGATCCATCCCCGACGCACTGGTGCTGGCAGGGGCGGTCGCCGCGACGGCCCTCGCCGGCTGGGCGTTCACGATCCTGAGAGACCGATCCGGATCGCTGGCCGAGCCGGTGATCGTACATGCCGCTCTCAACACGTCGGCCTTCATGGCCGCGTGGCTCGTGGTCGGATGAGCGGCCTCAGCCCAGAGGATTCAGCCAATCGGGATTGTCCGGAGCCGTCTCTTCGAGCGATCGCAGATACGTGGTGATCGCGTTGACGTCCTCGAGTGTCAGTGGTCCGCCGTAGTCCAGCGACCACGCCGCCATGGCGGTCCCGGGGACGCCTACCTCGATGAGCGACGAGATCTGGGAGTCGTTGGCCGCTGTGAGGAATTGCTGGGAGTTGAGCGCCGGTGCGATCCCACCAAGACCCTGGTCTCCGTGACACGGCGCACAGGTGATGACGAACAGGCTCTCGCCATGCTCGGCGAGACTCACCAGGTGCTCGGCCCTGGCCTCGTCTCTATTCGCGGGTTCGAAATACCTGTAGAGGGGGAACGCCACCACGAACAGGACCATCAGGATCAGCCCGGCCATCATCCAGCGGTTGGTCGAAGCCTCGAGTCCTTCGTCGATGGGTCGCTCAGGCATGTCCCGACCCCTCCGAACAGGACGGGCCCGCAGGCGGCTCGTCGATGGACTCGGGATCGCCCTTGCCGGGGCCGGAAATGGTGTTGCCGGTGTCGACGATCACCATTCCGTCCACGACGGTCACCAGGAAACGATCCATACCGCGCGGGGTAGGCCCTTCGCGGAACTCACCCAGGCGATTGAACACCGAACCGTGGCACGGGCACTCGAACTCCCCGGACGACTCACAGAAGGGCACCCTGCATCCCAGATGGGGGCACTTCTCATTGATGGCGACGATCTCGCCTGCCGCGTCCCTGGTGAGGTACGCCTTGGCTGCAGAGACCTCGATCACGCCGTCGGCCGGAACCGCATCGGCGGCGACGGTCCTGACCTCGCCTGCGGCGGCGTCGACCCGCGGCCATAGGAGGTCGGCTGTCGTCCACAGCCCGGCGACACCGATCAAACCGGCACCCACCTTCCAGGACCTGGACAAGAAATCGCGACGATCCATCTCGTTGCTCATAGCTCTCCGTGCCACTCCTCCCACGGCCATACCCAATCCCAGTTGGGGCCGCGGAACGCGAATCCGATGATCGTGAGGATGATCCACAGGACCAGGAACACGGTGAACGTGGTGACCGCCACCTTCCTGGTCCCCGACCCCATCCTCGGGCTCCTGTCGATGTAGGGCAATGCCACCAGCCCGATCAGGATGGCCGTCGGCACCAGCACGCCTGCGACCTGGGGATGGAACAGGGCCAACAACTCCTGGAGAGCTGCAAAGTACCAGGGCGCCTTCTCGGGGTTGGGCGTGTTGGTGGGGTCGGCGATGTCCTTGAGTGGAGCATCGAAGAACAGCGCCAGCGCCAAAACGATCAACAGCACGAAGATTGCGGCAACCGCATGGCGAACGAGCAGATGCGGTGACGTCATCACCAGGTCGTCTGAGGCGGGAACCTTTCGATCTCCGACAGCCGGCGTACCCGGCACGATGCCAAGCACGCGCTTGCCGTCGACGATCTGCGGGGAAGGACGTTCACGACGACTCACTGGTCACCTCCCTGCTCGAGCATTGAATCCTTACGCCACCGCCACAGATGGATGGTGACCACGAGAGTGATCGCCGTCGGCAGAACCGCAACGTGGAGCACATAGAACCGCAGCAAGGTCGCCGACCCGACGTCGCCGCCACCGAGCAGCACCGTTCGAGTCGCGTCGCCGACGAAGGGGACGAAGTCGGCCATCGACGTGCCCACAGTCACGGCCCAGAACGCCAATTGATCCCAGGGCAGCAGGTACCCGGTGAACGACATCAGCAGCGTGAGGGCCAGCAGGACGACTCCGATGACCCAGTTGAACTCACGCGGGGACTTGTAGGCCCCCCGATAGAAGACCCGGGCCATGTGGGCCGCCACCGTGAGCACCATGAGGTGGGCAGACCACCGGTGCACGTTGCGGATGTATTGGCCGAAAGCGACGTCGTTCTGGATGGTGTTGATGTCCCCATACGCCGAAGCGGGTGACGGCACGTAGAAGAACATCAGGTAGATGCCCGACACCACCAGTGATCCGAAGAGAACGAGCGACGCTACGCCCAGGAAGGCCGAATAGCGGAAGGTCAACTCCTCGCGACGCACCTTGACGGGGTAGATGTGCAGGAAGAAGTTGGCCCAGTGGCCTGCGGCGCGGTCTCGCTCGGTCGCCCGGTCGGGAGACCGGAAGAGTGACCGCCCGATCGTGCTCGATCTAATTCGATCCATCGTTCTCACGTCGAAACCCCCACGAGGTCGGGCACGCCTACTCCAGTCCATACTCCCATCGACAACGCTTTCGTCGGACATCGTTCGATGCACAATCCACACCGGAGGCACGCCCGCTCATCGAGCATGAGTGCCGTCGCCCCCGCGATTCCCGTACCGACCTCCTCCGATGGAACGAGCGAAATCACATCGACAGGGCAGACGTCGGCGCACAGAGCGCACAGAACGCACTTCCCGACATCCAACAAGATGTTCGCAAAGCAGCGCAGACACCGCTGCGCCTCGCATCGGGCCTGCTCCGGGGACATCGCCAGTTCGACTTCCTGCAAACCGATCCGCCGATCGGTCGGAAGCATCGGAAGACTCACCCGGGGGATTCGGTCGTAGATGTCATCGAGGCGATGGAACTGCTGCAGCCGGACCATCCGTCCCCCCGCCCGTTCTGCGTCGATGCCACCGAACGCGGCGTGGATGCCGTTGGCAGCCGTCCTACCGTCTGCAATGGCCTCGATGAGAGTCCGTGGGCCGTGGGCGGCGTCACCCCCGGCCCACACACGGGGAATGCTGGTCGCGAGAGTCATCTTGTCGATCTCGATGGTCTTGCGCGGGGTGACCGCCGGCCCGTCACCTCCAAGCGCTTCGGTGTCGACAGCCTGGCCGATGGCGAGGATCACAGTGTCACACTCGATGACGCCGATGTCATCTCGATCGAACTTCGGGGCGAAACGCCCCTCTGAGTCGAAGACCGAAATCACACCGACCGTCTCGAGACCAATTGCGGCGCCTTCCGACGTGAGGATTCGAGACGGCCCCCGGCGGTGGAAGAACTCGATGCCCTCGTTGACGGCCTCCTCGAATTCGAACTCACTCGCAGGCAGTTCCTCCTCGGACTCGAGGGAGATCACCGACACGTGCTGGGCGCCGGCTCTCCGGGCGCTGCGGGCCGCGTCCATGGCCTCTGTCATGGCGGCGCGCTCGTCGCCCTCGTCCACGTCCACACCTCTGGCATCCTCGTAGGCGGCGGCCCGCAGTGCAGTTCGGGCTGCGTCCATGGCGACGTCTCCGCCACCGATGACGACCACCCGTTCGCCGACATCCACCTCGAAGCCCCGGTTCACGTTGATGAGGAATTCGATGGCCCTGAACACCCCATCGGCTTGATGGCCCTCGAGATCCAAGCCGCGGCCGAGGGTGGCGCCGATGGCCAGGAACACGGCGTCGTGACGCTCGCGCAACTCGCTGAGGGTGACGGTCTCGCCCAACTTCGTTTCGTATCGGACATCGACGCCCATGTCGACGATCGCCGCTATCTCGGAAGCGATGAGGTCCCTGTCGAGGCGGTACTCGGGGATGCCGAGCACCATCATCCCGCCAAGCCGATCGGTCGCCTCGTAGAGGGTCACCTGATATCCGTGGCGTCGTAGGTCGTGTGCGCAAGCGAGTCCCGCCGGCCCCCCACCGACGATGCCGATGCTCTCGGAACGTTCGACGGCTGGTGGTGCGGCCACCCGCTCCCATGTCCTATCGTCCCCATTGGGCGACTCAGGGCCGAATTGCTCGGTCACGAAGCGTTTGAGCGCTCTGATCGCTATCGGTCGATCGATCTCACCGCGGCGACAGGCGTCCTCACACGGAGCAGCACACACCCGGCCGCACACCGAGGCGAACGGATTTGGCAGCCTGGCGGTGAGGTAGGCGAGTTCGTCCTCGCCGTCCGCGATGGCAGCGACATACATCCCGGCATTGGTGTGCACAGGGCACGCGGCCAAGCACGGGATGTTCTCGTCGAAGAACTCGAGTGGTTCCATCAGATCCTCGAGGTCTTCTGAAGCCAGCGGAGCCCGATCAGGCCGACACCGAGGGCGCCGAGCCACACACCGCCGGTGATTGCATCGCGCAGGAAGTCGGATGCGCCGCCGAGGCGATTGACCACCTGGTTGGGGAGGATCACCGTGAAGACCGTGAAGTAGAGAAAGATCGCAAACGCCCTCACCCAGGACTGTCCCCAGCCGGACTCACCTGTGGGCGTGACCAGTCCGGTGATGAGCCGGTGGACCGCCCTCGCAGGTATGGCGAGCCACATCATGAACCGCGAGAAGGGGAAGCCGGCGATGACGCCGAACAAGGCAAGCGTGTGGACTCTGGCCAGGACGGGCAGCGAACCCATCAGCTCCGGCCTCGGATCGTTGCCGAACAGAGAGTGGAGCCAGGGGGCTGCGATACCGGCCGACCACGAGGTCGCCCAGCGATCGGCCAGCATCGCCAGGATGGCGGCGGTGAGGAAGAGCACGAGCGCCAGGGTCACGACGACGTCTCCGATGGAGATGGCGGACCGATCTTCGTCGGATGCGAAGTGGACCAGATGGAGCAGGACCCCGACCAGCGCCCACGCGAACACGGCGAGCATGAAGCCCTCGAAGAGATACAGCCGCAGTGGAGACGAATTCCAACCGAGAATCCACTCCGGCCTCGCCATGGCCACCACGTACACGGCGGCGACGATCGCGAGGCCCCACCTGGTGGAGAGGGTCGCCCAGGTCCCCGCGGCGGCCTTCGGGTGAGAGTCGAGCGGGATCGGATCGGTGAAGAGGCGGAAAAGAGTGCCGATCACCGCGAAGGCAACGACGGCCATCGGGAGCCCACCGAAGAGGAAGTCTGCTGAACTCACCTGCCGTCCTCCCTTTCCTTGCGATTGGCTGCGATGAACGCCGTGGCGGCGATCAGTACCACGAAGACGGCGGCCGCGATCAGCACGAGATCGTCGAAGGTTCCGGCTCGTCCGCCGCTCGGAGCGTTCTCGAGGAAGGAGGCAACCGATCCTATTTCGTCGACCGTGAGCGGATCGTCCTCATAGACCGCGGCCAGGTCACCCGGATGGGCTCTGACGGCTTCGATCACTGCGTCGACTCCGCCGAGCCGCCCCCACGAGTCGGTGAGATCGGGGCCATATCCGGCATCGCGCGCGGCCAGATCGCCGTGTTCGCCCGCTGCATGGCACGCAGCACAGGCCGGGCCGCCGTTTTCGAACGGCACCTGGCCGAGGAACATCTGCTCGCCGATGATGGCGTTCTCGGGCAGCGGGGTGATCGCCGGCGGTGGCAGTGTCGTGGCTGTGGTGCTCGAGCCGAGGTCGTTCTGAACGTAGAGAGCGATTGCCTCGATCTCGCCGGCCGTCAACGAACCCCCGAACGAAGGCATCACACCGTCGTAGCCGGTGCCATTGACATCGATGGGCCCGGTGCGCCCATCGATGATCGAGGCGATGACGTAATCGAGGTCGTCGACGTGCTCGTTGCCCACCAGGGGTGGGAACGTGCCGATGATCCCCGCCCCGCTGATCTGGTGACAGCCGGCGCAGTTCTGCCGATATAGATCGCCGCCATCGCCTTCCTGGGCGGAGGCGGGCCCTGCAGACAGCAGCACTAGGCCGAACAGGGCAGCGGCGGTGGTAACCGCCAATGCCATGGCCGCCGGTCCCTTGTCGATGCTCATGCGAGCCGTCACGTCACCTCCCTAGAACAATATGAAGCCGGGCGAGTCCAGGTTGAGCCCCTGGCTGAGCAGTACTGGTACATATGCAAGCAGGACCAGGGCCACCGCTGCGACGAACCACAGTCCGAGGCGGTCGAGGATGGCCGGAGACTCCTCCGCTCCCTTGATCGTCTCGGAGATCTCGAACGACATCTCATCGCTGGTCGCAGCCACCTTATTCATCGCCGTCCTGATGATGATGTAGAAGAACAGGAACGCACTGATCGTCATGATGATCCCGCCGATTCCTGTCAGGACCTCATACGACGTCCATGAATCCTGGGCGTACGGGGCACTGTTCACCGGTATCCGCCTGGGTTGATTGTCGATCCCTGCGGCCATGAGGCCCCGCGAGAACATCAGGACGCCGCCAAACCACATCCACACCTGGGCGAGCGCCAGTCTGTTGGAGAACAGGCGCCTGCCCGTCAGGTGCGGCACCATCCAGTACGAGATCGCCATGATCGACAGGGCCGTTGCCGTGCCGACGGTGAGATGGAAGTGACCGGGGATGAACGCCGTGTTGTGGACGACGACGTTCACCGTGTAGGAGGCGTTGATCAGACCCGTCGCACCGCCGAGGGTGAACCCCAGCATGGCGAGCACCTGGCCCGTCCAGATCGCGTCGCCCCACGGCAGCTTGGGAATCCACCCGATGAGGCCCTTGCCGCCGCGCCGTTTCCCGCCGTTCTCGAAAGCGGCGACCAGGGTGAATGCGGTCACCATCGAGGGGAAGAACACCCCTAGGGTCAACAGGCCATGGATGAACTTCAAGTGGGCGTGCACACCGGGGTCGGTGAACTGGTGGTGCAAGCCGACTGGCGTGGACAACAGCAGGAACAGGATGAAGACGCCGCGCACGACACCGTCGGAGAACAGTTTCCCGCTCGCCCGCGCCGGGGCCATCATGTACCACGAGACGTACACAGGCAGCAGCCAGAAGTACACGATCGGGTGCCCGGTGAACCAGAACAGGGTCCTGGTGAACAACGGGTCGGTCCCGCCCACCCATCCGAATGCCCAAGGCAGGAGGAACCCCAGCACCGAGACGGCCAGGCCGACCGATGCGATGTCCCACATCAGGAACGTCATGATCGAGATGTAGGACAGCAGGGGAATCCGCTCCCCCGGGTGCTTCTTGCGCCACGCCTTGAGGGTCAGCAACTGGTTGACCGATGTCATCCAGGTCGAGATGACCAGCAACACGGCGCCGATGTAGAACAGAGGGGTCGCCTGCAGTGGCGCATACAGCGTGTACAGCACCGTCGCCTGGTTGAGGAGCATCGCGATTGCCGCCATCACCACACCGGCAGCGGCTGTGACAAACGAACCGACGAGCAGAGCATGGCTGGCCAGTGGCCTGCCGAAGCCTCTGATGACCGTCAACGACAGGAAGGCGTTGGCGAAGGCGAACGTGAACACCAGGGCCATCGTCACGCCATGCAGCGTGAGGCCCTGGTAGTAGGACTCCAACCCGACCTCGTCGTACAGGTTGACGTCGAGGCGTTCCAACGCCTGGAGGACGCCCATCAGGGTGCCGATCAGCAGGCCGACGAACCCGAGATACAGGTGCCACTTGATCCAGCGGCGCTGCGAGAGCTCGACCTCCGACAGAGCGATATCGATGCGAGTATCGGTCGTCATCCGCTCACCACCACCTTCCCGAACATGCCGTGGTGCCCGATTCCGCAGTACTCGTGACACACGATGTTGTACTCACCGGCCTCGTCGAATGTCCTGGAGACCTCGGTGATCTGACCCGGGATGACCATGGCGTTGACGTTGGTGTCCCACACCTGGAACCCGTGGATCACGTCTATCGAGGTCACCACGAAGGTGAGTTCGGCGCCGACGGGGATGCGGATCTCTGCAGGCTCGAACGCCCAGGCCTTGGCGATGATGACGGCCTGGTACTTGCCGGGTGCCGTCTCGTAGACCCCAGGGGCGTCGAACGGCGCCGTATCGCGGACCTCGGCGACATTGATCCGCCCTGCCTGGGTCGGCAGCTCGGCGCCGTCGTGGACCACGCTCAAGACGATGGCCATCAGCACACCTGCGAGCAAGGTGACGGTGAGGAACAGGAAGATCCGTTCCAGTCGGTCTATCTGCATGAAGTCACCCGCGTCCGATCAAGATCGCGTAGGAGTATCCCCACACCACGATGATCAGGCCGATGAACCCGAGCGTCAGAAAGAACGCTCCGCGGGGATGGGCCTCATCGGGGTCGACCTCGACGGCCACGTCGTGATCAGCCCGGTCCTCGGTCACTTTGTTTCCTCCTCACGGTCGTTTCCGACGTCCGGTCGGGTCGGGAGTGTAGAGCATCCAACCGGGGCCTTGGCAAATCGACGCCGATCCACCGTTGTCACCCTATCGAATACACTGACTCGTCGAGTCAACGAATCGGCACCCCCATGAAACTCGAACTCTCGAAGCGCACCGATCTCGCCGTGCGAGCCATTCGCCACCTCGAGTCGACCCGCACCCGTATCAAGCGTCCCGAGCTCGCCGATGAGATCGGCACCACGCCCGATTTCCTCGCAAGGGTGATGGCCGATCTCGTGAGAGCGGGATGGGTGGAGTCCGAACCGGGCCGCAACGGTGGGTACGAACTGTCCGCAGATTCGGCCGAGATCACGATGCTCGAGTTGATCACTGCCGTCGAGGGTGTCCCCGACGATGGGCTCTGCGTGCTTCGGGGCGGCGTCTGCGCCCCGGGACCAGACGCCTGCTCTCTGCACAACGCGTGGTCGGCGGCTCGCTCGGCTCTGTACGCAGAACTCGACGGCTCGACGGTCGCCGACGCCTGATCGGATGCCCGCCTGTTGGCCGCACGTTCGTCCACACCTTCACCGAGGCGGGAGATTTCGACTACTACTGCCTCCCCCGTCCGTGGATGGTTGGGGCCGTGATCGTCGAACCCTGATCTCGACAGCAGGAATCATCGGCCGGAGATCGCCGAGGGGGGCGGTTTTCGGCCCACTTCTGTCACAGGGACCGCTACTCGCCAACCGCCTGATTCGGTGAGTGGACCACCCGGAAACCGGCATCCAATTCGATCGGCGCGGGCGCCAACCGGAGCTCGAGATAGGTCCGATGGGGGTCGATCGGGTCGGCGTAAATCTCCGCGATGATGTCGCCGGGCAGCAACTGCGCGACTTTCAACATCTCGTATCGAGCCTCTGGATGATCGCTGACGAACAACACCTGTTCGTCGGTGTCGACCCGGCCGAGCAGAAGCTGCGCGACCTCGCGACGCCACGACCTCCGAGACTGTCCTTCCCGGATTATCGGCACCCGGATCCCCCGGCGGATCTGAATTACGCCAATGTGATTCTATGAACGACGACGAGGGCGGTACAAGGACCCTCGGAATGCCGCAGTCCGCGATCCGACGTCCGCAGTCCGACGTCCGACGTCCGACGTCCGACGTCCGACAGTGCGAATATCGGCCAGATCGGACAGCGCCGAGCGAAACGAGGCACGGATACCGGACCGCGGACGTCGGACAGCGCCGAGCGAAACGAGGCACGGATACCGGACCGCGGACGTCGGACAGCGCCGAGCGAAGCGAGGCTCAGCGGGGGACTTCGCTCCAGGGGAGGTCCTTGTCGACCCTCGGCTCGCCGGGAAGCCCCAGCACGCGCTCGCCGAGGATGTTCTTCATGATCTCGGTGGTCCCGCCTTCGATCGAGTTGCCTCTGCTGCGAAGAAAGGCCTTGCGCGGGTCCTCGATCGGAGCGAACTGCTCCGGTCTGGTCATCTCATAGGACCCATACAGCATGGCCTCGGCCCCGATGAGATCGACGGTGTGCTCGTAGATCCGCTTGTTGACCTCGGCGTACACCAGCTTCCCCGTCGAGTCCTCCGGGCCGGGGACGCCGCGCTCTCGAGCTTGAGCCGCCCTCATGTTGGTGAGCCTGGCCGTCTCGGCCTCCACCCACAGCGACATCATCTTGTCCCGATCTGCCCCGGTACCTCCGTGCCGCCTCCAGGCCTCGATCAGATGCTCGATCGGGCCATACCCCCTGGGAAGGACGTTGGCGCCGATCGCCACCCGCTCCGCCATCAGCGTGGTGATGGCGATCCGCCACCCTTCCCCCACCTCTCCGATCAGCTGGTCGCCGGGCACTCGTGAGTCGGTGAAGTAGACCTCGTTGAACTCCGCCTCGCCGGTGATCTGGCGCAGCGGCCGCACCTCGACACCCGGCTCCTCCATGTCGACGATGAAGTACGACATGCCCGCGTGCTTGGGAAGATCGGGGTCGGTCCTCGTGACGAGCATCCCCCACTTGGCCACGTGGGCGAGCGTCGTCCAGACCTTCTGCCCATTGACCACCCACTCGTCTCCGTCACGCGCGGCACGGCATGCCAGGGAGGCGACGTCCGAACCGGCCCCGGGCTCGCTGAACATCTGGCACCAGATCTCCTCGCCCGAGAACATGGGGCGAAGCCAGCGGCGCTGCTGCTCTTCGGTGCCGTGCGCCAGAAGCACGTGGGCGCCCATCCCGATGCCGAGAACGTTGAACGACGCTGGATCCGGGGCGCCGATCCCGCGGAGGCGCTGCTCTACGACTGCCTGGAGGCGCCGGCTGGAGCCGAGTCCCCCGAGACCCTCGGGGAACCAGACCCATGCGAGCCCCAGATCGAAGCGGGCACGCAGAAACTCATGAGGGTCACCTGCCGGATCGTGCTCGGCCAGCAATTGGTCGAGCAGTTGGTCGACTCGCACGGCGGCGTCTGTGGCGGTCATGGCGTCCCTCCGATTCCGGGCATGGGGTCTGACGCGGCCGACATCATGCCACACCGCCTCCCTGACGAGACGGGCGATCGAGTCCCGCCGTCGGTGATCGGACCCACCTCGATGGCCACCGATCACTCACAGGCCCGGCCCGACCGCGCTGCCCCGCCCGCTCAAAGAGGTTTCAGGGCGTCGGCCACTGCCGTCTCGACGTCGGTGTGCAGGAACACGAAGCCATCGGCCACCAGGACATCGGGACGGACGTCCTGGCTGTCGAACAGCGTCGCCTTCGCCAGTCTCCGACCGAGGAGCAGCGACACGACGAACCGGGGTATCGGCAGTAGAACCGGGCGTCGCAGGGCCGAACCGACCGCTTTGAGAAAGCGCTTGTTGGAAACCGGATCTGGAGCAGTCACATTGACGGGGCCGGACAGGTTCGAGGTGAGGAGATGGGCGATCGCCCTGATCTCGTCGTCGATCGCAATCCACGGCCAGATGTTCCTGCCATT
>JABMPV010000382.1 GCA_013202595.1 bacterium | reverse complement strand
TGCCCGTGGTCGGCGATGGCGACGGCAGCGGCGCCTTCGAGTCGGCGGCTGAGATCCTCCCAGATCGCCGAGGCCGTCTTCAGTGCATCTGTGTACTGCTGGGACCGCTGTCCGGAGACGTGGGCTGCAAAATCGACGTGAGGCACGTATAGGAACACCAGGCGGCCGGGAGTGGCTGCCAATTCGGCTGCGATCCTGGCTGCCTCCCGTTCGTGGCCGTACGGCTCGAAACGGCACCCGCGGTAGAGCACTCGCGATAGTTGCGACGACTCGAAACCCCACGGCTGGAGCGTGATCGGCTCGACCCCGGCCGCGGACAGCCGCTCCCAGAGGTTCGGCCCGGGGAGGAACACTCGATGGTCGATGCCGGTTGCGTCATCCCCCGTCAGAGTGGTCCAGTGGATGGTGCGCACGACATCGGCTGCTTCGGGGAGCCACATCTCGTATCCGATCAACCCGTGCACGGCCGGGGGCATCGCGGTAGCGACCGTCGACAAACTCACCGTGGTCGTGGTGGGGAAGGGGGCATCGACTGCTCCGACCCTCCCGGCAGCGAGGTCACTTGCGGCTGGATGGCTCAATTGAGCGTCACCCAATCCGTCGAACAGGACCAGCACATAGGACGGTGTCCCGGGGATCTTCGCCGCCAGATCCGGTATGAGGCGAGTGCCGGGGGTGTGCCCGGTGAGACGGGCCTCCAACTCGGCAGCAACGGCGGCGATGGTGCCTCCGGCGTAGTCGGGTCCCGTGATCACAGGAGGCTCCGTCGTGTCGTGGCGAGGAGGTCTGCCATCTGTCCGGCGGCCGTGGTGGGAGTCGGGAGCCGGCCGGCGATCACACGGGATCCTGGTGGTGTCGACCGGTCGGCCGGGCTTCCTCGAGCGTTGTCACTGTGTCCCATTTCGGCGAGGTTACCCCGGTGTGGCCACCGCAGTGCCCAGCGGCTTTGGGCGCCGTCGCGAGGGGTATCTATACTCGCCGATCGACGCCCGCCGACGCCGGAGATGGGGCCGCACAGGTGGCTGAGTACTTCCAGGACTACATCACAGTCGCTGTCTTCGCCGCCTTCGGGGCGGTGTTGGTCGCCGTGGCGGTCGGCGCTGCATCACTGCTGCGCCCCTCCAATCCGACTGCCACCAAATCGCAGACCTATGAGTGCGGCATCGACCCCGTGGGTGGCGGATGGAGCCAGACCCACGTCAGGTACTACATCTTCGCCCTGCTGTTCCTCGTGTTCGACGTCGAGGCCGTGTTCATCTTCCCCTGGGCCGTGCAACTCGAGACACTCGGTGTGTTCGCTCTCGTCGAGATGATGGTGTTCGTCGTCATCCTCCTCGCGGGCCTCGTGTATGCGATCAGGAAGGGCGTCCTCGAATGGGAGTCCTAGATCGCTTCGACGCTCCCAAGCCGGTGTCGTGGCTCCTCAACTGGGGCCGCAAGTACTCGCTGTGGATGTATCAGTTCGGTCTCGCCTGCTGCGCCATCGAGATGATGGCCGCCGCCGGCCCTCGCTACGACATGATGCGTTTCGGGATCATCCCGTTCCCCGCTTCGCCCCGTCAGAGCGATCTGATGGTCGTAGCCGGCACCGTCACCGACAAGATGGCGCCTGCCGTCCGCAAGCTCTACGACCAGATGCCCGATCCCAAGTACGTCATCTCGATGGGATCGTGTGCCAACTGCGGCGGACCCTATTGGGATTCGTACTCGGTCACCAAGGGTGTCGATCAGATCATCCCTGTCGACATCTATGTGCCGGGCTGCCCGCCGCGGCCCGAAGCCCTCATGGAGGGCATCGTGCTCTTGCAGAAGAAGATCGAGAACGAGAACATCCGCGAGAAGTGGAGCCAGGGTGACCGAGAGCCCATTTGACGCCGCGCAGGAGGCTCCCGCCCGGGAAGCCCTCGCTGACGCCGCCGCTCGCTTCGCCGATCTCGCCGGGTCGAGTGACTTCACCTTCGAGCACGGCACCATCAAGCTCCGCGTAGAGCGTGATGGGTGGATCCCGGCTCACGAGGCGCTGCGCACGGAACTGCCGTTCTTCTCATGGCTGGCCGGTGTCGACTGGGCCCGTGACGTCGCCGTCGGCGATCCGCCCGTGGCCGAGGACCTCGAAGACCACTACGAGGTCATGTCCTGCCTCGCCGACGTGACCGTCGGCGCCAGCGTCATCCTGTCTGTCGACCTTCCCAAGGACGACGCGACGCTCGAGACGTTGACGCCGGTCTACGGGGGCGCGGAGTGGCACGAGCGTGAAGCCCACGAGATGTTCGGCATCGATTTCAGGGGCCACCCCAATCTGGTCAAGCTGTACCTCCCCGATGGGTTCGAGGGCCATCCGCTCCGCAAGTCCTTCCCGCTGCTCAGCCGCGAAGTGAAGCCATGGCCGGGCACCGTCGACGTCGAGGACATGCCCTCGACCGAGAACCCCGAGGCGGGTGATCGCTCGTGACCATGGATCCCCGGGCCGCGATGCACCACTCCGAGGTAGCAGTCTCCGTCGAGTTACAGACCCCGGACATGACGCTGAATCTGGGTCCGCAGCACCCATCGACGCACGGTGTGCTCCGTCTGGTCGCCCAGGTCGACGGCGAGCGAGTGGAGTCGGTCGAACCGGTGGTCGGCTACATGCATCGCGGCTACGAGAAACTCGCCGAGGTGCGCACCTATCCCCAGATCACGGCTCTGGTCAACCGGATCGACTGGACGTCGGGGTTCGCCAACGAGATCGCATTCGTCGTCGGGGCCGAACGGCTCATGGGCATCGAGGCGCCGCCCCGTGCCCAGTGGATCCGCTTGATCCTCACGGAGATGGCCCGGATGGCCAATCACCTGGTGTTCGTGTCGTCGTATCCCCTGGAGCTCGGTGCGACCACTCCGATGTTCTACGCACTGCACGAACGCGAGCGGGTACTGGACCTCATCGAGGGCGTCACCGGGGGCCGTTTCCACCCCAACTTCAACCGGATCGGCGGCGTCAAGCCCGCCGCAGGCGGTGGGTCCAGTCAGAAGAAGCTGGCTCAGGATCTCCCGAAGGGGTTCATCGACGAGACTCGCTTCGCCATGGAGAAGGTCTTCGAGATCTGCGACACCATGGACAAGCTCATCGTGGGCAACGAGATCTTCCGCGGCCGCACCATCGGCGTCGGTGTGATCCCGCCCGACCAGGCCCTCGCGTACGGGGTATCGGGTCCCAACATGCGGGCAACGGGCATCGACTTCGACATCCGCAAGGTCGATGACTACCTGCCCTACTCCGAATTCGACTTCGACGTGCCCGTCGGCGAGAACGGCGACTGCTTCGACCGTTACATGATGCGCCTCCACGAGATCAGGCAGTCGGCCCGGATCATCCTGCAGGCGCTCGACACCCTGCCCTCGGGGCCCCTCCAGGCCAAGGTGCCTCGCATCATCAAGATCCCCCGCGGTGAGATCTACGTGCGGTCGGAGAACCCCAAGGGCGAGATGGGCTATCACATCATCTCCGAAGGCGGGCGGGGGCCCTACCGCCTCAAGGTGCGCACGGCCTCGTTCTCCAACTTGTCCGTGCTCCAGTGGCTGCTGGCCGGCGTCCTGATCCCCGACATCATCGCCATCCTCGGCAGCCTGGACTTCGTCCTCGGAGACGTCGATCGATGAACGTCCTCTTCGACAATTTCTGGGCGCTCCTCGGGATCAAGCTCCTGCTGATCGTCCTGGTCGTGATGACGACGGCTCTTGTCGTCATCTACGCGGAGTTGAAGCT
This sequence comes from bacterium, assembly GCA_013202595.1. Lineage (GTDB taxonomy): Bacteria > Actinomycetota > Acidimicrobiia > Spongiisociales > UBA11373 > JABMPV01. The sequence continues at coordinate 3,247 of JABMPV010000382.1, read as the reverse complement.
GGGAGCCCATTTCCAGCACAGGATCGGCCCGTACTTCGCCGGAGGGCGCTGGGGCTGGGCACAGCCACTCGCCGATGCCCTCAAGTTCCTCCAGAAGGAGGACATCATCCCTGCCGCCGCCGATCGGGTGGTGTTCAAGGCAGCGCCGATGGTGTCGCTGATGGCCTACTTCGCTGTGGTCGTCATCATCCCGTTCTCGCCTCGCCTGGTGGTGCAGGACCTCGACGTGGGCATCTTCTACGCGCTGGCGGCCGGATCTCTCGGGACGCTCGGTGTGTTGATGGCCGGATGGTCATCGGCCAACAAGTACTCGCTCATGGGCGGCCTGCGCGCTGCGGCCCAGTTGATCGCCTACGAACTGCCGCTCGTGCTCGCCGTGGTCGGCGTGGTCATCCAGGCAGGGACCATGTCGATGGTGGGCATCGTCGAAGCGCAGGCCGAACCGGCGTTTCACCTCGGGTCGGTGGGCATCCCGCTCCCGTTCGTGCTCCAGGGTCAACTCATCGGCTTCATCATCTTCATGATTGCGATGCTGGCCGAGTTGTCCCGCACCCCGTTCGATCTCCCTATGGCCGAGTCCGAACTGGTGATGGGCTACCTCACCGAGTATTCGGGCCTCCGCTTCACCATGTTCTTCCTTGCCGAGTACGCCGGCATATTCGTCATGTCTGCTCTGGTGTCCACGCTCTTCCTCGGGGGCTACTTCCTACCCGGACTCCCCTCCAACGTGTTCGGCCCCGTGATCCTCATGGGCAAGACATCGGTCATCATCTTCCTCATCATCTGGTTCCGCTGGACCTGGCCGCGGGTGCGTGAGGATCAGTTGCAGGGCTTCGCCTGGCGCTGGCTGGTGCCGCTCGCTCTGGCCAATCTCGCCGTCACCGCCACTCTGAAGGTGGTGTTCTGATGGCCCGCTTCAAGATCCCCGGCGTGTTCGTCGGCATGGGCGTCACGCTCAAGTACCTCTTCAAGAAGGTCCCCACGGTCCAGTATCCCGTCGAGAAGGAAGTCCCCGTGCCCCGGGCACGCGGCGTCATCGCCCTCGACACCGATGCCTGCACCGTCTGCATGCTGTGTGCTCGAGAGTGCCCCGACTGGTGCATCTACATCGAGGGCCACAAGGAGGAGCAGCCTCCATCGAAGCCGGGCGGCCGGGCCCGGACCAGGGCCACCCTCGATCGGTTCGACATCGATTACGCCCTGTGCATGTATTGCGGCATCTGCGTAGAGGTGTGCCCGTTCGATGCGCTGTTCTGGTCGCCTGAGTACGAATACTCCGAGGGTGACATCGGTGCCATGCTGCATGGCAAGGAGCGGCTCTCCGAGTGGCTCGAGACAGTCCCCGACCCGCCGGCACTGGAGTCCTGATGTCGTTCGGCGATTGGATCACCGAAGCTCAGAACATCGTGTTCCTCGTGTTCGCGATCGCGATGCTGTTCGCATCTGTGGTCGTCGTGACCAGTCGCAACGTGGTGCACGCCGCACTGATGCTCGTGGTCGCCCTCGGTGGATCGGCCGCTCTGTTCCTGATGCTGGGAGCCGAGTTCGTCGCATGGGTCGTCGTGCTGGTCTACATTGGCGCCGTCGTGGTCCTGTTCCTCTTCGGCATCATGATCACCAGGGCTCCGACGGGGCGCGATACCGCCCGGTTGGATCACGAGCGTCGCTGGCCTGCGCTGCTGATCGCTGTCGCCACCTTTGCGACGATCGCCACCACCACGACTCTCGCCTTCGAGGACACCGAGGTGGCCGGGGAAGTGGTGCGCACCGCTCAAATCGGCGATCTGCTGTTCAACCGGTTCGTGATCCCATTCGAAGCCGTGTCCTTCGTGCTGCTGGCTGCACTGATCGGCGGCATCGTGCTGGCGAGGAAGGACGCAGACGAATGATCGTCAATCAGTTCCTCATCCTCGCCGCTGCGATGTTCTCCATCGGCATCTACGGCGTGCTGGTTCGCCGCAACGCCGTGCTGGTCCTCCTCTCGGTGGAGTTGATGCTCACCGCCGTCAACATCAACCTGGTCGCCTTCGGCGCCCTGATCCAGGACAAGTTGGCCTCGGGCCAGGTGTTCGCCCTCTTCGTCATCACGGTGGCGGCAGCCGAGGTCGGGATCGGCCTTGCGATCGTCGTGCTGATCTTCCGTAACCGCTCCTCTGCAAACATCGACGAACTCGATCTGATGAAGTGGTGACCCGGTGAACCATCTCCTCTCCACCATCGTGCTCGCCACCGCTGAGGAAGGCGGTCACGGCGCCGTCGAATTGAGCAGCGGCGGGACGCTGGCCCAGTGGGCTTGGCTGATCCCCGTGGTGCCGCTCGTGGCCGCCGTGGTCATCATGCTCTTCGGCAAGCGGATGCCGTTCAAGGGCTGGGAGGTCGCCGAGGGAGCCATGCTCTTCGTGGCCGTCTACGGCATCGCTCTGCTGATCTCGCACTGGGGCACTCCGATGGCGTACGAGCACCACGTCGAGGTGGCGCAGATCGGGTCGATACCGGGACTCGGCCCGCTGATGATCGAGTGGGGCTGGGTGGTCGACGGACTGTCGATCATGATGTACACGGTGGTCGGCGTCATCGGCCTCTTCGTGTTCACCTATGCCAAGGGCTACATGGAGGGCGACGAGCGCTTCACCTGGTTCTTCGTCTCCTTCACCCTCTTCGCAGGCGGCATGCTGGTGCTGGTCTCCTCGGCCAATCTGGTCCAGCTGATCGTGGGCTGGGAGATGGTCGGCGTCGCCTCGTACCTCCTCATCGGCCACTGGTGGGAGGACCACGCCAACAACGCTGCGGCCATCAAGGCGTTCATCACCAACAAGATCGCAGACATCGGCCTGTTCGTCGGCGTGATCATCGTCGGGATGACGATCGGCTCGTTCCGCATCACCGATCTGCTCGATGCGGTCGAGCACGGCGATTCGGCGCTGGCGAATGTGGCCTTCTGGGCCGGTCTCGCACTGTTCACCGGTGCAATGGGCAAGAGCGCCCAGGTCCCGTTCCACGTGTGGCTGCCCGACGCGATGGCCGGTCCGACCCCGGTCTCCTCACTGATGCACGCGGCCACCATGGTGACCGCGGGCGTGTACCTGGTCGGCAGGGTGTTCCCGCTGTACCGCGAAGAGCTCTTCGCTGCAGATGTGCGGCCGATCATCATCATCGTCGGAGCCGTGACGCTGCTGGCCACCGGGCTCATCGCCCTGGTCCAGGACGACATCAAGAAGGTGCTGGCCTACTCGACGCTCAGCCAACT
>JABMPV010000381.1 GCA_013202595.1 bacterium | reverse complement strand
GGGCGGGATGGCGTTCCCATGGAGGCCGGTGGAGCGATGTTCCCACGGATGGGGCGGGATGGTGTTCCCATGGAGTCCGGCGGAGCCGGACTCCCAAGGAACGGAGCGAAGCGACGTTCCCGTTTCCCTCTTCGCAGAAGACGTGCTATTGTTCCATTTCGACGCCGGGCGTTCGACCCGGCGCGTTCCTCATGACAGATACCAAAGCACTCATCGACGACTATGGCAAACACGCCACGGACACCGGTTCTCCGGAGGTCCAGGTAGCGCTGTTCTCCAAGCGAATCAGCCTGCTCACCGAGCACCTGAAGGTCCATCCCAAGGACCATCACAGCCGGCGCGGGTTGCTGATGCTCGTCGGAAAGAGACGCCGTTTGCTCGACTACCTGAATAACCAGGACGTCGAGCGGTATCGCAGCGTCATCGCCCGTCTCGGGCTCAGGCGCTGATCGTCGAGGCGGCCGCATGGCCGCCTCCGTCGTGTCCGGGGGGATGCGGCACAATCAACGAGGACAGCGACTTCCAGTTGCTAGTTGCCACCTCTCGAACCTCGAGGTGTGACCACTGGTAATTGGTTCGCTCTCCTCACGAACTGAAAGGCAGAGCGTGCCAGAGAGCACCGTACGCGGCATCGTTGGAGATGCCGAGATCATTTTCCGCGCCGGAACCTTGGCCCCCCAGGCCAACGGCGCAGTAGTCGCCTCCATCGGCGACACCGAGATCCTCACCACGGCGACCGCCGCGAGCAAGCCTCGTCAAGGCGTGGATTTCTTCCCACTGACCGTCGACATCGAAGAGCGGATGTATGCCGCGGGCAAGATCCCCGGCTCATTCTTCCGTCGCGAAGGCCGCCCCACCGAGCGGGCGATCCTGTCGTGTCGTCTCATCGATCGGCCGCTGCGTCCCAACTTCAGGAAGGGATACCGCAACGAGACCCACATCGTTGCCACCGTGATGTCGGTCGATGACATCAACCCTTACGACATCATCGCCCTCAATGCCGCCTCGGCTGCGTTGAGCATCAGCGCCATCCCGTTCGAAGGCCCGCTCGGGGCAGTCGGCATGGCCTATGTGGACGGGGAATGGGTCGCCATGCCCACCTTCCAGAAGATCGACGAAGGCGTCTTCCACATGGTCGTGGCCGGGAAGCGCAACGACGAGGGCGGCATCGACATCACCATGGTCGAGGCCGGAGCCACCGAGAACGCCCTGCGACTCATCGAGGACGGCGCAGCAGCCACAGACGAAGCTGCCGTTGCCCAGGGCCTCGAAGAGGCCAAGGCGCACATCGCGACGCTCATCGATCTGCAGATCGACTTGCGCAAGGCGCTCGGCGATCCGATCCGGTCGACTGGCCCGTGGTCATCGACTACACCGACGATGTCTACGAGAAGGTCGCCGGTTCGGCGATCGGCCGTCTGGCCGACGTGGTGGTCATCCCGGGCAAGCACGACCGCAAGGTCGCCGAGGACGCCGCTTTTGCCGGTGTGCTCGAAGAGCTTGGGATCGAGGCAGGCAGCGACGAGGCGAAGACGGCCGGCAAGGCCTTCAAGGCCGTATCCAAGAAGGTCATGCGCCAGCGTGTGATCGACGAGGGCGTTCGTCTCGACGGCCGGAGCACCACCGAGGTGCGGTCGATCAGTTCCGAGGTCGGGATGATCGCTCGCGCTCATGGCTCGGGCCTCTTCCAGCGCGGTGAGACCCAGGTGCTCAATGTGACCACCCTCGGAATGCTCCGGATGGAGCAGATGCTCGACACGATCAGCATCGAGGACTCCAAGCGGTACATGCACCACTACAACTTCCCGCCGTTCTCCACCGGTGAGACGGGCTTCATGAGGGGTCCGAAGCGTCGCGAGATCGGCCACGGGGCGCTCGCCGAGAAGGCAGTGCTCCCGGTGATCCCGAGCGCAGAGGACTTCCCCTATGCCTTCCGCCTGGTGTCTGAGGTCCTGTCGTCCAATGGGTCGTCTTCGATGGCCTCGGTGTGCGGCTCGACGCTCTCTCTGATGGACGCCGGCGTGCCGATCAAGGCACCGGTTGCCGGCGTGGCCATGGGGCTCATCGCTCATGACGACGGGTTCGTAACTCTCACCGACATCCTCGGTGTGGAAGACGCACTGGGCGACATGGACTTCAAGGTGGCCGGCACGGCAGACGTCATCACGGCGCTGCAGCTGGACACCAAGATCGAAGGCCTCCCGGCCGAGGTGCTCACCGGAGCACTCAGCCAGGCACGTGAGGCTCGCCTCCACATCCTCTCCGAGATGAACAAGGCGATCTCCGAGCCCCGTGAGGAGCTCAACGAGTACGCACCTCGCATCGAGGCCGTGACGATCCCCAAGGACAAGATCGGCGAGATCATTGGGCCCAAGGGCAAGATGATCCGCGAGATCGAAGCCGAGACCGGCGCCACGCTCGACATCGAGGACGACGGCACGGTGCGCATCGGCGCAACGGACGGACCGTCGCTCGAGGCTGCCAAGGCGAAGGTGCTCGCTATCGCCTTCCCACCCGAGGCAGAGGTCGGGAAGGAGTACGAGGGCGAAGTCGTGAATGTCACGTCGTTCGGTGCCTTCGTCAACATCCTGCCGGGCCGCGACGGTTTGCTGCATATCTCCAAGATCGGCGGCGGCAAGCGAATCGACAAGGTCGAGGATGTCCTCAACCTGGGCGATGCCGTCAACGTCATCGTGCGTGAGATCGATCGCAACGGCAAGGTCAGCCTGGACATGGCGGGTACCGAGGCGCCGGCTGAGGCCTCGGGTTCGGAGTCGGGCGGCGGCGAGAAGCCCCGTGACGACGACCGTGGCGGCAGTAGCCGTGAGGGCGGCGAGAAGCCCCGTGACGGCGGCGGCAGCCGTGACCGTGGCAATGACCGTGACCGTGGCAATGACCGTGACCGTGACCGTGACCGCGATCGCGATCGCAACCGTGACCGTGGTGGACGCGACAGGCGTCCCCGCAGTGACAGCCGTGACCGCGACCGTGGCGGAGACAGCGGGAGCGGCTCGACCGACAAGCCCGGCCGCACCGTCGTGTCGTTCGACGAGGAGTTCGAGAAGGGCCTCTAGCCCACACCTCGAAATCGTGACCACAGCGGGGCGCCCTCAGGGGCGCCCCGCTCGCGTGTCCGGGGTGTCAGTCGACCGGAGAGCGCGTGCGCACCACCGTGGAGGTTCGGGTCGGCTCTCCGACACGCTGAAAACTAGACCCTCC
>JABMPV010000380.1 GCA_013202595.1 bacterium | reverse complement strand
CCTCGGGGTTGATGGGCTTGCCCACCGAACCGAGCAGCTGCAGCGACGAGAGATCGAACTTCTCGACGAACTCGTCGCCCCACTTCATGAAGGCACGAATGGCCGTTGGGGCCGTGTAGAACTTGGTGACCTTGTACTTCTCGACGAGCTCCCAGAAGCGTCCCTTGTGGGGCGTGTCGGGTGAGCCCTCGTACATGACGCCGGTGGTGTGGTTGGCCAGCGGGCCGTACACGATGTACGAGTGGCCCGTCACCCAGCCGATGTCGGCTGCGCACCAGTAGACGTCATCCGGCTTGATGTCGAACACGTACGAGTGGGTCGCGGCCGCCCCGGTGAGATAGCCACCTGAGGTGTGCACGATGCCCTTGGGCTTCGCCGTGGTGCCCGATGTGTAGAGGATGTAGAGCATGTCCTCTGCATCGAGGACCTCTGGCTCACGCTCTGCAGGCTGACCTGCAACGGCGTCGTGGTACCAGACGTCGCGGTCCTCGTTCCACTCGACCTCGTTCTCGGTGCGCTTGACCACGACGACCTTCTCGATCGACGGGGACTTCTCGGCTGCCATGTCGGCATGCTCTTTGAGGGGGAAGACCGAGCCGCGCCGCCAGGCGCCGTCTGCGGTGATCAGCACCTTGCACTGAGCATCCTCGATGCGGTCGGCGAGAGCGTCGGCGGAGAAGCCGCCGAACACGACCGAATGCGCCGCACCCAGGCGAGCACACGCAAGCATCGCGATTGCGAGCTCAGGGATCATGCCCATGTAGAGAGCGACCCTGTCGCCCTTCACGACGCCCATGTCGGCCAGGGCATTGGAGAATCTGCAGACCTCTTCATAGAGATCCCTGTAGGTGATGACCCGGGTGTCGCCCGGCTCACCCTCCCAGTAGTAGGCGACCTTGTCGCCACCGGTCTCGAGATGGCGATCGAGACAGTTGTACGCCAGGTTCAGTTGGCCGTCTTCGAACCACTTGAAGAACGGAGCATCGGAGTCGTTGAGGGCGACGGTGGGCTCCTTGAACCACGTGATCCGCTCGAGTGCCTGCTTCATCCAGAAGGCCTCGAAATCGGCGTCGGCCTCTTCGTGGATCCCGGGTTGAGCGTTGGCAGCCGCGGTGAACTCCGGCGTCGGTGGGAACAGACGATCTTCCCGTGACAGGTTCTCAATCGCTTCTTGCTGATCGGACACTCAGAAACCTCCTCGTACTGCAGTAGTCATCTCAGCCTATGGATCGCGGAGTGACGCACCTAGGGAGTAATGACCCATATCGAGCCATGCTTTTGCCGTCTCAGGAGGGCTTTTGGTCCCGATTACGGCGTCGCGGCCTGCACTGCCCTGACGTACGCCATCACGTCGGCAATCGACTGCCTGCCGAGATTGGGAAAGCCGGGCATCGGGTCGTAGTCCCCTTCGGGTTCGATCTCCCCGTGCCTGATGTGATGGAGCATCTCGGTGTCGGGGAAGCCCGGCAGCATGTACTCGGGTTCGAGCAGGGAAGGTCCGTCCTCGTTGCCCATCAGGTCGTCTGCGTGGCACTCCGAGCAGTACTCGACGAAGACGGCTTCGCCTGCCGCGGCAACGCCCTCGACCGACGAGATGGGCTCCTCCTCACTGCACGCAGCAGCCAGCAGGACCAGCGCCATCGCCATCGCCATCGCAGCGCGTTTCATCGTCTCACCTCTGGCCGGATCTTGAACCCCCTGCGGGTCTCACGATACGCCGCCACCAGAACCAGGGCATTGAGGATCGCCAGCACCTGGAGCCAATCGCCCGCCAGCGCGTACAACGTGCGCGGGGCGTCCTGGAAGCGAACCGTGCCACGCAACACCACCGACTCGAATTGCTCGCTCCGGCCCGCCGTCGATCCACCGGCGCCGATGAACGTCGACTTGCCCGTCACCGCGACGTGAACCACGTCCACGCCGAGAGAAGCGGCGTTCATCCGGACCATCCCGATCTGCTGATCCGATGCAGCGCCCCTGCCATACGAGCCGTTGTTGGTGGCCACGACGATCAGTCGGGCACCCGCGTTGACGGTGGCCCGCATGTACCTGGGGAAGACACCTTCGAACGAGATCACCGACCCGAAGACTCCAGGGCCCTCTTCGACCTCGATCGAGAAGACCACAGGGCCCTCGCCGCGCGTCATGTCGTTGGGCACCTCATCCAGCTGGGGGATGAACTCCAGGAGATCACGGAACGGCACGTACTCGCCAAACGGCACCGGGTGCCGCTTCTGGTACTCCCCGACGATCGACCCATCGGGCGCGAAGAGGATGTTGACGTTGTCGAACATACCCGGGCCCGCAGGCCGCGTGCCTCCTGCGATCAGATACGCACCGAGCCTTCTCGCCTCGGTGGCCATCTGGGCGGCCACCTCGGAGTTGAACGTTGGGTTGTAGGAACCACCGAATGAGTCCTCTGCCCACACCACGAGATCCACCGATCTGGCCTCGATGGTCCTGGTCAGATTGAGGTGCGAGTTGAAGATCTGCTGCTTCTCATCGGGGCAACCCACACGTGGGCACGGCGAGTTGCCCTGGACCAGCGCCACCCTCACCTGATAGCCCTCAGCGGAAGGCGAGAGGATCCCGCCGAGGACCGTGAGCACGGCAACGACCGAGATCGCCACCTCGAACATCCGGCGGTCTCGCTCCTCCTCCAGCATCAGCACGATGCCTGCAGCAACAGCGATCACCACGACCCCCCACCCGGTGGGGCCGATCCATTGAGCCGAGCCGCGCATCCCCGGGATCGTGCCGATCGGGTACCCGACCGATCCCCACGGGAACCCGCCGAAGGGGATCCGTGCCTTCAGGAACTCCCAGAGCGCCCAGGCGCCCACGGCCATCGACCACCACCGGGTCGGGGACCAGTTGCGCGCCAGGTACATGAGGAGGGCGTACCCGCTGGACCACAGAGCCATCACGGTGGTCAGCGGGAGGAAGGCCACGGCCCCCATGACGAACGACCACGACAACATCGCTCCGAAGAAGATGAAGCCGAAGGTGAAGCCGAGCCATCCCGCCTCGCGGGGTGTCCCCACCCGCCGAAGCGCCCACAGGAAGGGGACGGGGGCGACGAAGATCAAGAACCCGAGATCGAGTGGTGGGAACGAAGCCCACATGAGCGTTGCCGACACCAGGGTGGCGAGAAATCGGGCCATTCGATCCGGCAGGCTAGCGCCACCCGTAGCATGCGGGCCATGTCAGACCTCGAAATCGCCGTCGCAGCCGCCCGCGCCGGTGCAGCCGTCGTCCTCGACTGGGTTGGCAAGATCGGCGATCCGTCCTTCAAGGGCCTCGTCGACCCCGTGACCGAAGCCGACAAGGCAGCGGAAGAGGCGGTCCTGGATGTCTTGAGAAAGCACAGGCCGGCCGACGGGATCCTCGCCGAAGAGGGAGGTGTCGCCGAGTCGACGAGTGGCCGCAGATGGCTGGTCGACCCACTCGACGGCACGGTCAACTACATCCACGGCCTCAAGCACAGTGCAACCTCCGTCGCCCTCGAAGGTCCCAATGGAATGCTGGCTGCAGCCACGATCGACCCCTTCCGCGGTGAGGAGTTCACGGCTGCCCGCGGCGAGGGGGCTTTCCTCAACGGCGAACCCATGCATGTCTCGAGCAGAGCCGTGCTGCGCGAAGCCCTGATGGTGACCGGCTTTGCCTATGACCGGGCCGACAAGGCACGGGTGTATACCGACGCCCTGGCTGCGGTCCTCGCCGAAGTCCAGGGGGTTCGTCGTCTCGGATCGGCAACGCTCGACCTGGCCTGGGTGGCCTGCGGCCGCTACGAAGGCTATTGGGAGTTCCGCCTCGCACCGTGGGACCTGGCAGCGGGTTCACTCCTCGTGATCGAGGCGGGCGGCACCGTCACCGACTCCCGCGGCGGCCCGGCGCGCCCCGAAGACGTGGTGGCCACCAACGGACTGCTCCACGAAGACCTGAGGTCGATCGTGACCGGCTACAGGCCGGACGAGTACCTGCCCCGGTAGGGCCGGCCGCTTTCGTGGGTCAGATCACTCCGCGGCTGCGCAGGAGGTCTTCGGCCCTGTGAAGGGCGACGATCGACATCGCATCCTGGATCTCACCCGAGCGGACCATGGCCATCGCCTCGGCAAACGACACCTTGCGGACTTCGAGATCCTCTGTCTCGTCGGGGTCGTCATCGCCCTGCTCGAGACCCTCGGCCAGGAAGAAATGAGCCGTCTCGTCGGTGACGCAGTTGCTCGTCTGAGTCGTCCCGAGAGAGGTCCAGCGTTCGGCGGTCAAGCCGGTCTCTTCCCGCAGTTCGCGTCGGGCGCTCACCTCGACCGCCTCCTCGCTGCTACCCGCCCCCTCCGGGATCTCCCACGAGTAGGCCCGCTGCGGATAGCGGAACTGACCCACGAGGTAGGTATTGAGGTCGGCATCGATTGCCACGATCCCGACGGCCGGGTTCATCTCGACGACGCCATAGATGCCCGCCGCACCGGCAGGCGTCAGGACGTTGTCGTGGCGGACACGAATCCAGGCGTTCTCGTAAACGACCTCACTGTCGAGGATGCTCCACGGACCGTTCTTCTCACTCATGTGGCGAGCGTACCGGCGCGCCGTGATGAATCCGCATAGGGTGCGGAGCAGAGCCACGACGGCGACGTGGCGCCGGTTAGCCACAGGGCAGGCGATGCCCGACTGAAACGACCGGCATGATCCCGTCGCCGTCGTGTCGCGTCTGCCGATCTACGGCGGGGACGGGGCCGACTACATGCGCGGCGGTTCCGGCAACGACCGGATGTATGGCAACAGCGACGTCGACCGCTTGTACGGCAATGACGGCGCCGACATCCTCGTCGGCGTCGGCGTCGGCGACTGGCTGAACGGCGGCAACCAGAACGACAGATGCTCGAACGATCCCACGCGGATCTCGTGTGAGTACTACGCGTAGAGCGGCCGGTCCTCCTGGATGAGGAACGGGCCCCGCCTCCGGGCCGGGCCTAGCCTCGTCCCATGACTCAAATCCTCATCACCGCAGAGGCGGTTCGTTCCGCAACGCCAGACGCGGATGCCGTGCTCGTCGCCAACGGCCGGATCTCAGCGATCGGGAGAGCGGAAGCGCTCAGATCCTCCGACGCCGTCGAGGTGGCGTTTCCCGGAGCGACCATCGTCCCCGGACTCCGGGACGCCCATATGCATCCGATCGGTTACGCCGCCTCCCTGTCCCGCCCGAATCTCAAGAATGCAGCCGACTTCGCAGAGATCGTCGACATCCTCGCCTCGGCCGCATCCACCCAGGCTCCCGGGACCGCAATCGCGGCGATGCGCCTCGATGATGAGTCACTCGCCGAGGGTCGGCTCCCCGACCGGCACTTGCTCGACCTCGCCGTGCCCGACCGCCCGGCCATCGCCGTGCGCTACTGCGGTCACGTCACGGTGGCCAACACGACCGCCCTCCAACTGGCCGGCATCGGTGCGGACACGCCGGATCCACCCGGCGGCACCATCGACAGGGACGCCGCCGGACTGCCGACCGGCGTGCTGCGCGAGACGGCGGCAGAGGTGGTGTCCTCTGCAGTCCGGGGCCTCGCCCCGCCCGTGACCGCAGACGATCTCGTGGCAGCAACCACCGCACTCGCCGGCCTCGGACTCACCGGGGTGGGCGCGATCGTCTCCACCGATCAGGGCTGCTGGGCCGGCGCCGGGAGCGAACTGGACGTGCTCATCGAAGCCGCTCCTCGCATTCCGATCACGGTCAGGGTCCTCGTGATCGCCTCGAGCCCCGCCGAACTCGAGGCGGCGGCACAGCAGATCGACGGAGCAGAGCACAACGTGTCGTTCCTCGGTCTCAAAGTGTTTGGGGACGGATCGTTTGGAGGGCACACGGCCGCCATGTACGAGCCCTTCACGGATCGGCCCGATCAGACGGGCACACTCCGCATCGAGGACTGGGTTGCTCCGACCGCCAGAGCGGCGCTGGCCATGGCGGGGAGGGTCGGCATCCACGCGATCGGCGATCGAGCCAACGCCGAGGTGCTCGACCTGATGGAGGACCTGATCGCCGGCGGAGCCGATCCGGCGCTGCTGCGCATCGAGCACGCCTCCGTGCTCACAGCAGCCGACATCGGCCGATTCGGGCGTCTCGGCGTCACGGCAGTGGTGCAGCCTGCATTCCTCGCCTCGGAGACCGGGTGGCTCGAGAGCAGAGTGGGGGCGGGCCGGATGGAGCGGACGTACGCCTTCAGGTCACTGCTCGACGCCGGGACGCTGCTCGCCGGGAGCAGCGACTGCCCTGTGGAGCCACCTCACCCCCTTCTCGGGATGGCCACGGCCATCGATCGATGCGACCTGACACCTGCCGAGTCCCTGACCTCCTCGGAGGCGCTGGACCTCTTCACATCGGGCTCCGCTACGGCCATGGGAGAGAACGCCTCGCTCGAACCCGGGGCTCCGGCCACCTTCACCGTTCTCGATCGCGACCCCGTCGCGAGTTCCGCCGACCAGGTGCGCACCATTGGAGTCGAAGCGGTCTGGGTGGAAGGCCGCAGGGTGGAGGTACCGGGCGATCAGGTCTACTGGGTGGGCTGAGAGCCCGGTATCAGCGGATCAGGCCGAGGCTCTGCCGGGCGAAACATGCCGAGCAGAAGGCACCATCGTCGGTGAGGCGGCCCTGTGAATCCACTGTGCCTTCACAGATGGAGCAGACGCTCGCCAGGAAATCATCTGCAAAGCTCGCGAACGGGCCATCTCCCGAGAACATCTCGGTGACCAGGACTGCGGGGCGTGATCCATTACTCATTGGCGGCGCGGAATCGTAGCGGCCGCGGACCGCTGTGCCGCACACCTGCCCTGATCACACGAGCGCGCGAACCGCCTCGATGACCTCGGCGATGTCTGCATGGACGCCCGTCTCCTTCTTGGAGTAGGCGAGTGCGTCTCCGACCATTACTTCGAAGACGCCATCCGTGGAGGGGATGAGCGTGAAGGATTCCGTCTGATGCTCGAACTCAGCGAGCAATGCCTCGGCCATGCGCACGGCACGGTCCAAATAGTGTCAGACGGAGCAGTATTCGATGGAGAATCTCATAGCCGACACGCTAGTCGCCGCGCGGAAGCAGTCATGCGCTCAGCCGTGTTTGCCGACTTCCCAGCCCTTGTCCCCGAGGATCTCTTGCGCCGACTCCCACGACGGACCTTCGAGATCGGTGGCAAACGTGTCGTTCCACCGGTTGAGGAACCCGAACAGGGCGATGACGCCCATGATCTCGACGATCTCTGACGTCGACCAGTGCAGCCTCAGTTGGTCGAACATCTCGTCCGTGACCGCATTGGGTACGGACGACGCTGCCACCGCGAGATCGAGAGCAACCCGCTCCCCATCACTGAACAGGTCGCTCGTCTGGTAGTCCCAGATGCTCTCGAGGCGGGCCCGGTCGCCGTCGGCGCGACTGGCTCCGAAGATGGCATGGGCCTGGCAATACCGGCACCCGGCCGTCTTGCTCGAGATGCTGGCGACGAGGTTCTTGAACTCGAGCGGGACGGTCCCCGAATCGGGCCCCATGACGCCCTTTCGCAGCGCGAGGAAGCCATTGAGGAGGCCGGGGCTATGGGCCATCAACCGCGCCCCGCCCGGCACGAAACCGTAGATGCTGCGGTACATCTCGTCGAGTTCGGTGAACTCGGGGACGGTGGACAGGTCTACGGGTTCGATGCGGGCCATGGGACTCCTTGACGGCTACGCGGATGCTAGGTGCTCCGGCCAGGAACGTTGGCGATGTTCAGGGCGAGGCAGGGG
>JABMPV010000379.1 GCA_013202595.1 bacterium | reverse complement strand
GTCCTGATAGATCTCCTTGTTGATGGGATTATCAGGATCCATGATGATCTCGAGGGTGAACAGGAAGTCGTCACCGGAGATCGGAACGCCGTCGGCCCACTGGGCCTCGTCCCGGATCGTGTAACGAATCGTCTGCGAACCGTCGTCATTGATGGTCATGCCACCGTTGGCAATGGTCGGGAGCTCGGTCACGAGATCGGGGATCAGCTCCAGGGTGAAGCCGTCGATCTCCTGAACGCCTGCGCCCCAGCCCTGCGCGATCTTGGAGACGATGAAGTTATCGCCGCCAGGTGCGTAGACGTTGAGGGTTGGGGGCTCCTGGTCATCACCGATGATCGCCTCGCCGCCGTACGGGGTACCCGTCATTTCCGGCTCGGTCGTCGTCGTTGTGGTGGGGGCCGCCGTGGTGGTTGTCTCATCAGGCGGGGCTGTGGTCGTGGTGGTCTCAGGGGCCTGCGTCGTGGTGGTAGGCGCCTGCGTTGCCGCAGTCGTGTCGCCACCGGTGTCATCGTCACCGCAAGCGGAGACGATGAGTGCGAACGCAAGCATGAGGCCGAGCCACGTCAGGGAGCGACGTCGCCACAAGTGCTTCAAAGCGTTTTCCTCCTTGTTGCCGTTGTTGGGAATCATGGGCCCTACCCAGAGGGACTCAGGCCTCCAACACGAACGCCAGTGCGACGGTCGTGAAAGCGAAGAGGCTCGCCACTACAACCGTGAAGCGGTCGAGATTCTTCTCGACCGTCGTCGACCCTTGCAGGCCGCCGATTGGTCCCATGCCCCCTCCGAACGCATCGGAGAGCCCACCACCACGCCCGGCGTGCAGCAGCACGAGGGCAATGAGGGCGAGAGACAGGATCACATGGATTGCAATGAAGATGCCGTCAATCAATGAATGTCCCTTTCAACCGTCAGCGGGGCGAACTGCCCCGCCAACAGGGACAGATTATGGAGGGTGAACCACCCAAGAGCAAGTTCCTGATAACCAAATAATGGGTGAACCGCAATGGCGCGGCTGCTACTTCTGGGTGGCCTGAGCCGCCACGGCGGCCGCTGCAGCCGCTGCGGCGTCGGGGTCGCCCAGATACCTGCTCCCCAGCGCAGTGAGATTCTCGTCCAGTTCGTACACCAGGGGGATGCCGGTGGGGATGTTCAAGGATGTGATCTCATCGTCCGAGATACCGTCGAGATGCTTGACCAGTGCTCTCAGACTGTTCCCGTGAGCCGACACGAGGACCCGCTTCCCCGCCCGGATCGCCGGCACGATCGCATCGTGCCAGTACGGCAGCATCCGGCCGACGACATCCTTGAGGCTCTCGGTAGCCGGCAGGAGATCAGGTGCGAGGGCTGCGTACCTTGAGTCGTGGCGGGGATGGCGCTCGTCGTCGAGATCGAGTGCGGGCGGCGGTATATCGTACGAGCGACGCCAGATGTGCACCTGGTCCGCACCGTGCTTCTCGGCGGTCTCGGACTTGTTCAGTCCCTGGAGGCCGCCGTAGTGGCGTTCGTTGAGACGCCAGTGCCGGTCCACAGGCAGCCACACCCTGTCCATCTCCTCGAGGGCGATCTGGAGCGTCAGGATCGCCCGCTTCTGGAGCGACGTGAAGGTGATGTCGAAGTCGAATCCCTCATCGACCAGCAGACGGCCCGCCGCACCGGCCTCGGCCACACCCTGGTCGGTCAGGCCGACGTCGGTCCATCCCGTAAAACGGTTCTCGAGGTTCCATGTGCTCTGTCCGTGGCGCAGCAGAACCAGTTCGGTGGTCACGCGATGTGTCTCCGTGTCGGGGTCGTCCCGATGCTAGGTGCCTCATACGAGATGGCGATCGGTCTGTACCGGCACAGACGTCCTGGCACGGGCGTCCGCCCATCAGCCGAGGGGGTCGCTCCACTCGGCGACATTCCAGAATGGGCCGCTCACAGGATCGATATCGATGCCACTGATCTCATTCGCCCACCAGGCTGCACCGACCTCCTCGTGCATCATCAACGGAACGAGGACCGCCTGCTCTGCGAGGATCCTCTCCCCTCGCCTCAGCAACTCGTCCACCTCCGCGACATCGACAGTGCTCGTGAGAGACTGCACGATCCGGGCGAACTGCTGGGTCTTGGCATCCTGGACGGTCGAATCCTCGGTCCCCCATCGCTGAAAGTTGGAGCCGACAAAGGGAATGCCCGCCGGATCGAACAGTCGGAGGAAATCGACTGCAGCGGCCTGTCCGGCCGACGCTGTGTACCGGAAGGCTGCGAGATCCCATGTGCCGTTGTCCAGGGTCGAGCCGAAGAAGAGGGCTGCATCTTCCAACTGCAACTCCGCTGCGATGCCGGCTCTGTCGAGCATGACCACCACCTCACCCGCCATCGCCACGGTCGCTGGACTGGCCGATGACGTCGTCAGCACCAACCGGGGCCCGTCCCCGGCGAATAGGTCGGCTCCCAACTCCTCTCCGGCAATGAACAAGAGGTCCTTGGTACGGTCCAGATCGAACTCGTACTGAGACCACGGGTCATCGGCCACCCCGGGATGCTTCTATGTTTGTCAAGCGATCAGCAGCGGCGGGTTGGCTGTGAGCGTCCGGTGTATCTGCCGGGTGACGTAACGTTTCAGGCATCGGGTGATCTCC
>JABMPV010000378.1 GCA_013202595.1 bacterium | reverse complement strand
GCTCCATGCAATGGAGGAGTTGCTCCAGACCCGCTACAGGTTCTCCCGGCTGATCCGCCTCGAGGTCGGCAGCCAGATGCCCCAGGAACTGCTGAGGCTGCTGGTCACCGAGATGGGGATCGACAGCCCGGGGGTCTACGTCCACGACGAGGTGCTGGCTTTGAGCGGCCTCTGGTCGGTATTCGGGCTGGCGCGACCCGATCTCAAGGATCCGGTGTGGATGCCGATCTCCCAGCCCGATCTGGCCGAACCCGACCACGGCACCATCCTGGACGCGATCGCCGGGGGCGATCACCTCGTCCACATGCCCTACGACGCCTTCGGCCCCACCATCGGGGCATTCATCGCCAGAGCGGCCCGGGACCCCAGAGTGGTGGCCATCAAACAGACCCTCTACAGGACCTCGGACCCCGAGGACCCCGCACTCGGCGGCGAGGACTCGATCGTCAAGTCCCTCATGACGGCTGCCCAGGCGGGCAAGCAGGTGGTCGTGCTGGTCGAACTCAAGGCGCGATTCGATGAAGAGGCCAACATCACGTGGGCCCGCATGTTGGAGGACGCAGGGGTCCATGTCGTGTACGGCGTGGCCGGCCTCAAGACCCCCGCCAAGGTGGCGCTGGTGGTCCGGCGAGAGGGCAACCGCCTCCGCAGGTACTGCCACATCGGGACCGGCAACTACAACCCCAAGACCGCTCGCCTCTACGAGGACGTCGGCATCTTCACAGCAAACGAGGACCTCGGCGCAGACCTCAGCGAGTTGTTCAACGTGCTGACCGGCTACAGCCGACAGCATCGGTACCGCCACCTCCTCGTCGCCCCCGTCACACTTCGTGACGGCATCGTGGAGCGCATCAGGCGACAAGCGGCGCTCGGCACTGAAGGCCGGATCACATGGAAGATCAATCACGTCGTCGACCCCAAGATCATCGACGAGTTGTACGCCGCGTCCGATGCCGGCGTTCCGATCGACCTCGTGATCCGCGGGGTGTGCTGTCTGAGGGCCGGTGTCCCCGGCCTATCCGAGAACATCAGGATCCGCTCGATCGTCGGCGAGTTCCTCGAGCACTCGCGCATCATGCGATACGGGAGCGGCCCGGACGCCGAATACCTCATCGGCTCGGCCGACATGATGCAGCGCAATCTCAACGGCCGCGTGGAGAGTGTCACCCCGGTACTGGACCCGCGCATCTGCCGCCGGTTGGACGAGATCCTCGAAGTCGCCCTCGCAGACGACTCATTGGCGTGGGAACTGCGGCCGGATGGCTCGTGGCGAAAGGTCCCGACGGTCACAGGGATGAACCTGCAGCAGCGGATGAAGGAACTGGCGCTGACGCGCAAGAAGGGTGCCGAACCAGACCCGGCGGAAGCCGTTGCCACCGACACCGTCATCGTGGCGAGCGGCGGACTCGTCCATCGCCTCACAGAGACCGGACCCGAGATCCTCCTGATCCATCGCCCCCGGTACGACGACTGGTCCTTCCCCAAGGGCAAGCTCCATCCGAGCGAATCCGAGGTGGACGCAGCGCTGCGCGAGGTGGCCGAGGAGACGGGTTTCGAATGCGAGTTGGGCGACGAGATCGGGCAGATCGAGTACGACGACCGTTTCGGCAGTCGCAAGGTGGTCCGCTACTGGGAGATGGAGCCGGTCCGGGGCGAATTCGCACCCAACGACGAGTCCGATGATGCCCAATGGCTGTCACCTGAGGCCGCTCTGGCGACGCTGACGTACGACCGGGACAAGGCCCTGCTTCGGACCTGGCTCGGGCGGGTTTCGTGATCTATCTGGTCCGGCACGCCCATTCGGGCAAGCGGGTCCATTGGAAGGGTGACGACCGCAAGCGGCCACTGACCGGTCAGGGCTGGCGTCAGAGCCGGGGGGTGGCGTTA
Organism: bacterium; assembly: GCA_013202595.1. GTDB lineage: Bacteria > Actinomycetota > Acidimicrobiia > Spongiisociales > UBA11373 > JABMPV01. The sequence continues at coordinate 4,775 of JABMPV010000378.1, read as the reverse complement.
CGGCTGTCCACAGAGGCATCCGTCTCAGCCATCTACACGAGCCCCCATGTGCGCTGCCTCGAGACCGTGCTGCCACTCGGCGACATCCTGGGCCTCGAGGTGCAAACGCTCAAGGCGCTCAGAGAAGGCCGGGGGCGGGACGAGATCATGGGCAGGCTGGCCGACTTCGAACCGGGCACGGTCCTGTGCAGCCACGGCGACGTCATCGGGGCGGTCATCAGGAAGCTGGTCGCCGGAGGCGTCGAGGTGAAGGGCAAGAAAGCCCTCCGCAACGGCAAGCCGATCTGGCTGAAGGCATCGACCTGGGAGCTGACCAGGAGCCCCAAGGGCAAGGTCAAGACCGCGCGGTACGTTCCCCCACCGTTCGGCTGAGTCGTCACCGGACCCAGGCGATGGTCCGCTCGACGAGGAGATCCAGCATCCCGGCCTCGTCGATTCCCGCCCGCTTCGGCACCTTGAACGAATGATCTGCCTCGGGGATCACCTGCAGCTCGGACCACCGCATCCGCTTCACCACCGGCTCGATCAACTCGATGGGGGCCATCCGATCCTTGGCTCCCTGGAAGAACAACGCAGGGACATCGATCTCATCGAGGTGATCGGTCGGACGGGGTCTGGTCTTCCCGATCGCCACCAGCGGGTAGCCGTAGACCACGAGGCCCGCTGCGGGATACCCGGTTGCCGCCAGATGGGTCGCCATCCTGCCACCCATCGACTTGCCGGCCAGGACCACCCTCTGGTCGTAGCGGCGCAGTCGATCGGCCGCCACGCGATGGCACGCCAACAGGACGTCGGCTCTATCGGGGGCTCTCCTGTCCGCTTCGCGGTAGGGGTAGTCGAAGGTCATCGCCGGAAACCCCGCGGCGGCGATCCTCTCGCGCACCCCGGCCATGAATGAATGGGTCTGACCGGCACCGGCACCGGATGCGATCAGGAATGCAGGGGAATGAGGAGCGCGCGGCATGTCGAGCAACGCGGTCACCTTGAGGCCGGGCCGCCACTCGATCCGGAGTCTTCGACTCATCGAAGCACCCAGGCGATCGGGTCACGCTGTGGAGAATCCATGGCTCCCCAGGCTACGGGATGTCCACGCTCGGCGAAGTAGGCTCCCCCACTGCATGCGGGTACGTGTCTTCTCCGATTCCGCCAAGCTCGCCGACTCCGCCGCCACCGAGATCGCTGCTTGGTTGCGCCTGAACGGTGAAGCTCCGACACTCGGCCTTGCCGGCGGCTCGACATCGCGGGTCGTCTACGAGCGGCTTCGCGAAGAGCACCTGCAATGGAGTCGAGTCCACCTGTGGATGACCGACGAACGCTTCGTCCACCCCGACGACCCCGCGAGCAACCAGCGGATGGCCCGCGAGACACTTGCGGATCATGTGGCCGCGACTTTTCACGATGTGCCGATCTTCGAAAACGACCCGCACGGTTCCGCCGCCGCATACGAGGAGCAGCTCCGACGCCACCTTCTCGGCTCATCGGGCTCGTTGCAGCCCGGACTGCTGTTGCTCGGCATCGGCGATGACGGCCACACTGCATCCCTCTTCCCGGGCACGGCCGCCCTGGAGGCCGTGACGCCGGGGTTCGTGGCGAACGAGGTCCCCGACAATGGATGGCGTCTCACGGCCACGCTCCCGCTCTTGACAGCGGCGCGCCGCACGATGTTCATCGTCACTGGTGAGACCAAGGCGAAGGTCGTAGCCGAGATCCTCGCCGGTGGGAGCGACCATCCCGCGGGGGCGGTCAGCGACCGATCCAGAGACGCAGTCTGGCTGCTCGACCGGGATGCAGCATCCCGGCTGGACCTCTACTACTCCTGAGCTCGACTCCCCCGGTTTCATCGGGAACCCGGCGACCCGGCACTCCTGTGACGCGCTACCCGGCCTGGGATATCCGGAGCAGGAGCAAGAGGAAGGCCCCCGAGCGCCCCTCCGCTCGCATGGCTGCGGCTTCGGCCAGCACTCCCGCCTGGATGGTTCCGGGGTCACAGCCGAGTTCGGTGGCTCGCGCATCCAATTCCCGGCCCCGGCCGACGAGATCAGAGACTTCGGCCGGCCATGTGGCCGGATCGGTCTCTATCACCGCGGGGGCCGCATCGAGGGCGTCGACGGTCGAACCGAGCCACTCGACGGTTTCCTCTCCCAGCACCTCGCACGCCCGGGTGATATCGAGCGTCGTCGTTGTCGTCGTGGTGGTCGACGTCATCGTGGTCGAGACCGCGGCGAACGATGTGGATGGCTGCGCGTCACCGCCATCGCACGCCGAAGCGAGCGCGACCACGACCAGGGTCACAACAGCGATCCGCATCGACGTCACAGTACCGGCAGGGGCCCCACGGCCTCGGGCCTACTCCTCGAAGATGGCGATCTCTCCGCCGCGAATGGCCTCGAGAATCGCCTGGCCGAAGAACGACTCCGATTCGATGTCGTCGATGCGCTCACCCAATCCCGCCGTGAGCTCTGCCTGGTCACAGCCGAGCGTCTCGGCCCTGGCCGCCAGAGCCCTGCCATCGGTCTCGAGAGTCGTGATCGCCTCGGGCGGGTTGTCGCTGTCGGCGAGCGCCATCAGGTCCTCGGTGCTCATCGCATCGAACGCCTCGATGGCCGTCTCGAGCAGGCCAACGCCTGCATCGAGGATGCCGTCGCAATCGTCGAGCGACGCCGGGTCGGCAGAGTCATCGCCGCCGCAGGCAGCGGCCACGAGGGCGAGTGCCAGGACGAGTACGGCCATCTTGCGCATGTTTTCCCCTTCAGGATGTCGAGCGATCAGGGAGAGTAGACGACCCGGGCCACCCGGCCGAATCACACCACGTCGTGGACTTCGCCGTCCACGATGAGCTCATCGATGATTCCGACGATGACCGTCCTCAGCGGTGCATGGAGATCGCCGACGACCTGGCGCGCCCCGTTGCCTTCGTCGAGGATCAGGACCGTTTCGCCTGCCCCCGCGCCCACCGAGTCGACCGCGATGAGATAGTCGCCGGTCTCGCGCCCTGAGGCATCGAGCATGTCACAGATCAGCAGGCGCCGACTGTCGAAGATCGGGTGGTTGATGGTCGAGACCACCGTTCCCGAGACGCGTCCGATCTTCACGATCGAGCCACCTGGTCGACGATCCCGACGATGGCGTGGTCCACAGGGACGAAGGGTTCGGGGCAGGCCAGGGCCGCCTCCCTGCTTGCGACGATGTAGACCAGTTCGCCGGGCCCGGCCATCTCGACGGCGTCTGCTGCAATCACGGGACGACCCACGGGCTGCTGCTCTCGATCGAGCGGCTGGACGATGAGAAACTTGACGCCCTCGAGGCCCTCACACTTCACGGTCGCGACGACGGTGCCGACGACCTCAGCGAGCTGCATCGGACCCCTCCCTCCCGATGAGCACCGCGAAGCGAGCGTTCCCGCCGAGATTCTCGGCCATCTCCCCGTGGAGTTGGGAGATCACCGATGAGGCGACGAGAAGGTCCTCTGGGACCCGGGCCGTGCCGATCTCGACGGCAGCCTCCACATCGGCGACGGCGCCCCCGAACAACAGATAGGCCTTGCCGCCGAGCCCGTCGGCCATGTGGATCTCGAGCAGCCTGACCGTCGCGCCCTTGACCCCGGCGTCCGCTGCCTCCAGGGTCATCGCCACAGATGCCGTCTCGACGATGCCCAGGGACTCGGGCGCATCGGTGACCCTCTGCCCTCTGATCGCCGCGACGAGGTCCGGGTGGATGTCGGGCAGGAAGACCATATCGAGAATGGCATGGCCCGAGACCGCCGTGCCGGCCGTGATTGCCTCTTCGACGCTGGCCGTGTCCCCGGCCACCATGACCAGGTAGTTCCCCGGCTGGACCGTGCCTGCGATCAGGGTGTCGATGGGCGCCCGCTTGGCCATGGCATCGCCGGCCACGATCCCGGCGGTGACCGAGTCGAATTCGAGGAGGGCGAGTGCCGGAGACCTGCTCACACGATCCTCAGTGCGCCGACCACGGCGATCCGCCGCTCACGGGTGAACGTCAGCGGACGGGTCATGCCGTCACCGGACGGACTGGCGATCGAGAAGGAGGTGAACCCCTCACCGCCCTGCCCCAGGCCCGCGTAGTTGGGGCCATTTGCGATGAAGATGCTCACGTTGATGGTCCTGGCCATGCTGGTGATGTTCTTCACGTTGGTCGAGTGGATCGAAGCCGTGTGACGGAACAGGTGCTCTGACTTCACGGCGAGATCGACCGCCGCGGCGAAGTCCCGAACCCTGGTCACGGGGAAGACGGGCATCATCTGCTCGGTCCAGACGAGATTGTGCTCCGGCGGCACCTCAGCGACGAGAAGGCGAGGGTCGCCGTCGACCTCGATGCCGGCGGCCGCTGCGATGTCCCTGGCGTGCTTGCCCACCCACGACCGGTTGATGACGCCCGGCTTGTTGGGCGGCCCCATCGAATCGAAAATGACTCGCTCCACCTTGCGCAACTCGTGCTCTTTGAGCACCCGCGCCCCGTGGCGACCCATCGCCCTGATGAACTCATCGGCAACGGGAGCAACCACGATCCCGGTCTTCTCACACGTGCAGATCACGTTGTTGTCGAATGAGGCACCTGCGACGAGGTCGCGGGCAGCCTGCTCCAGGTTGGCCGTCTCATCGACGACCGCTGGAGGATTTCCCGGACCGGCGGTGATCGCTCGCTTGTCCGTCTTGAGTGCCTCGCGCACGACACCCGGCCCGCCGGTGACCAGCAGCACCCTCACGCGTGGGTGCTTCATCAGTTGCTGGGCACTTTCGATGGTCGGCTCGGGG
>JABMPV010000377.1 GCA_013202595.1 bacterium | reverse complement strand
GCAGCGACCGTCTTGGCGATGCTGGGCTATGACGTCCAGAACCTCAAGTTCGGGATGATGGGTTGGAGCGATGACCTCGACGTCGTCGGCACCACCCCCTTCAGCGGAGCACCCGGTTACCCCACGGTGACCGGCTGACCCGGTAGTGATCGAGGGGCCGGGCGCACGTCTCGTGCCCGGCCCCTCCTGACCTCCGGAGAGGAGGGACACCGTGAGACGATCCCTTACGGCGTTGGCCCTGGCATTGCTGGTTGTTATGTCGGGTGCCTGCACCGATGGCGATTCGACCGATACGACGGCGGCTGCGTTCACAACGGTGACCACGAGTCCGCCAGAGACGACGACGACGGCACCGTCCGCCACGACGACGGTTGTGGCCACCACGACCACCGCCGTCGAGACCACCACCACTGCGGCACCTGCCGAAGATGGCTGTGTCACATGCCACACCGACGAGAACACCCTGCGAGCGATGGCCATGGAGCCAGTGGACGTGGAGGTCCTCTCCGAAGGGGAGGGGTGAGGTGGCGAATTGCCTCAGTTGGAGGTATGGGAAAAGGTATTTGTCAGCAACGAAGAGTTTCTCGGTGACACCCACGGTTCACTCGGGTGTGCGGCCTGTCATGGTGGCGACGTAGCGGCCACGGAGATGGACACCGCTCACGACGGGATGACCGCCCGTCCGGATGAGGCCACTACGTGCGCGAGTTGTCACCCCGAGACGGTGGAGCACTCGGCATCGAGTCTGCACTCCACGCTCGATGGCTACTGGACCGCGCTCGGGTCCAGAGCGTCCAATGAGACGGTGCCTGCGCTGATGGAAGCGTTCGACAATCATTGCGCTTCATGTCATACGACATGTGGCCAGTGCCATGTGAGCCGTCCGGCCAGCACCGGTGGCGGGCTCCTGTCAGGTCACGAGTTCAAGGCAACCCCTCCGATGAACACGACCTGTGTGGGCTGCCACGGCAGCAGGGTGGACAGCGAATTCAAGGGCAGGAACGTCCTCGAATCCGGCGTCGCGATCCCTGCGGATGTCCACTACAACCCCAACGGGATGGCGTGCTTCACCTGCCACAGCGGCGATCAGATGCACGGCACATCCGAGATGGACGTCAACCATCGCTACGACGGCGACCTCGTGCCGGCGTGCACGGACTGCCACCCCGATCGCGAAGGCACCAATGTCCAGCACACCGAAGGCCACCTCGAAGAGTTGTCCTGCCAGGTGTGCCACGCAGCGGAGTACAAGAACTGCTTCTCGTGCCACGTGCAGAAGTCGGACTCAGGTGTTCCGTACTTTCAGACGGCGCCATCGACTCTGGACGTCCTGATCGGGCAGAACTGGGACAAGACCGAGGCACGGCCATGGTCGTGGGTCGTGGTGCGCCACGTGCCCATCGACCCGGACAGCTTCTCGTACTACGGCGAGAATCTCCTGCCGAACTTCGACAACCGGCCCACCTGGATGTATGCGACCCCGCATACCATCCAGAAGAACACCGCGCAGAATGCATCATGCACGGCGTGTCACGGCAATCCCGACGTCTTCCTGACGGCGGACAAGGTTTCGCCTGAGGAACTGGCTGCCAATGAACCGGTGATCGTGGAACAACTCCCATCGATGGGCGGATAGCCTCCCCCGGCGAGCGCTGACATGAGCGGCACCTTCGGGTGCCGCTCATCGCGTCTGCGTGCCGCAGGTACGTTTGCGTGACTGGGAGGTCCCGGGCCGGGTAGCGATGGTGCGCTAGCGTCGCCGCCTGGTCGCAGGAGGGATGTGCAGTGGTCGATTGGGTGAAGCGGGTGCGCAAGGCTGCCGGGGGGATCCTGCGCCCGGGTGAGGAAGTGCTCGGGGCGGCCAACGTGACGCCGTCTCCCATCGTGATGGGTGGTGCCACCGTGGGCGGCGCCATCGCCGGTGGGTTGGTCGGAGCGGCCGTTGGAGCGATGTGGCAGAGCCGGGCCGACAACAAGGCCGAAGAGATCGATTCCGCGAGAGGTCTTCCCGATGCCGCCGGTCGGCCGGTGCGATTCGAGATCCCGAAGTCCGCCAGCGTCGCCGTGACCGCCCATCGGGTGCTCGTCTTCGAAGTCTCGGGTTTGGGTAAGACGCGCGGCCTCATCCACGAGATCCCGATCCTCGACGTGGAATCGGTCGACTGGTTCGAGGCCGACACCCGGTGGCTGAGGGGTGCACCGCGGTCGCGGCTCGTGTGGATCGGGGTTCGCGACGGCACCGTTGTGCCGATGGCCATGATGTCGATGGGACCGGCCGGCACGGCGAATCACACGCTGCTCAGCGGCATCGAGCAGGTGAGGCCGGGCACCGTGAGAGAGTTCGCCTCGTAGGAGACGCATAGCCTCACCGCATGGATATCGATCTCACCGGCCGCAGGGCTTTCGTCACAGGGGCAAGCAGAGGGATCGGCAGGGCCATTGCGAGGGCTCTCGCCGAAGCCGGGGCCGACGTGGCCGTCGCCGCCAGGGATGTCGGCAAACTCGAAACGATTGCAGCAGAGATCTCAGCCATGGGGCGGTTGTGCATCGTCACTCCCTGCGACGTCGCTGAGCGCACCGAGGTGGATTCGGCGATCGGGGCGGCTGCGGGTGCCCTCGGCGGCATCGACATCGTCGTCAACGGGGCCGGAGTCGCTCCGGGCGCTCCCGCCGAGGACCTGGATCGGGCCATGTGGGACGAGGTGCTCGACGTCAACCTCAGGGGATCATTCGATGTCGCTCAGGCGGCATATCCACACCTCGTCGCTGCCGGTGGCGGGTCGATCGTCAACGTCGGGTCGGCCTACTCCATTTTCGGGAGCCCCTATTCGGCGGCCTACGCAGCCAGCAAGGGTGGAGTCATCCAATTGACCAGGTCGCTCGCGATCTCGTGGGCGGGCGACGCCATCAGAGTGAACGCGGTGGTCCCGGGCTGGATCGTCTCCGATATGACCGAGCCGGCGCTGACCATCCCATCCATACGCGACCAGATCGAGACCAGGACGCCCTTCGGGCGGTTCGGCATGCCGGACGAGGTCGCCTCCGTGGTCGTGTTCCTGGTCTCGACCCACGCAGGATTCGTCACCGGGGCGTCGATCGTCGTCGACGGTGGCTACTCGATCACCTGATCGAGTGGGCCGCGTGGGGGAGTGTCACTCCCTCGGCAGGGATGCGGCCACGAACTCGCTCACCGCGTTCCACAGCAACCATCCGCTGGCGAGCGACTCCGCCTGATCGATCTGAACGGAGATCTGCTCGGCGGAATAGCCAAAGGACTGGAGCCACGGGCGCATGATTGCTCCGCCGATCAGTCGCGGTGTCCCCAATTCGAGAGCACTCTCCACGACGTCGGAGGGATGGTCGTTGGGATTGTCGAAGCCGAGCCATCCCGGCCCGTAGTGGCTGGGGTAGATCATGGGACTGATGGCATCGACTGCCCACGACAGATCCTCGGGGCGCTGGCCGAGTCCCTGGTCGTCGGGGACGGACAGCACGATCGCGAAGATGTCCGCAGATAGTGCACACTCGCGTTCGTGCAGAGCGGTGCGTGCGGTGTCGAGGAAGGTGGCGATCGATTCGACCCGGACCGTCGAATCGACTCCGACGTCGTAGAGGGTCGATTGGGTGTCACCGTCTGTCGGGAAGCGCACGTAATCGAACTGGACCTCGTCGAACCCCAGTTCGCACGCCTCGACTGCCAGAGCGATCGGATACTCCCACGCCCCGGGGTCGGTCGGGTCCATCCAGCCGTATCCGGCGTCGTTTGTCCAGATGCCTCCCGTCGCGGCGTCAGTGATCGCATGCTCGGGTGAGGACACCGACCGGAAGGGATCCTGGAAGGTGACGATACGGGTGATGGTGTACAGGCCCCGTTCCTTGGCCGCCGCCAGGACCTCGGCGGGATCGTAGGTGTCCCTGATCGCCCCGATCTCCGATGCCTCGGGGACTGCCGAGTCGTACAGGACGTACCCCCGCTCTTCCTTGGTGTCGAAGACCAGTGTGTTCACCATGCTGTCCTCAGCGAGATTCAGGAGGTCTTCGAACCGGGCCGAGTTGCCCGCAGCTTCGCCGTCCACCCTGAGACCGCGTACGACGAACGGCTCCATGGCGACGTCGAGACGGCCTTCTGCGCCGTCCCACTCCATGGATAGCACTTCCCATGCCTTCTTCTCGACCTCGAGCGTTCCCGGTGCCGCGGCCGTCAACTCGAATCCGCCGAACTCACCCGTGACGGTGGAGAGGTCGTGGAGGCGAACCGAAGCATCGGCGAGACCGACTCCCCCGGGACCCAGGACGCGACCCTGGAGGACGACAGGTGTCATCTGAAGGAAGAGCCGGCTCTCGGGGGGAACCTGGTCGACCTGGAAGTCCGCCGATTCGTATCCCGGCAATCGCACCGAGACCACTCCGGGCGCGGTGAAGGCTATGTCGGCTGCGGGTTCGTCTCCCGCAGTGATCTCGGTCTGATCTGGTGCGATGACGGTGGCTCCCGCCATGGGCCCGTCGATGCCCAGTACCTGGAACTCCACGGTGTCGACCTCTGTGATGGCACGCCAGAGGGCGAGTCCGCCGATCACGACGCCGACCACCGCCCCGACGACGAGGATCAGCACCAAAACGCGCGTGATGAAGCTGACCACCGGAGATGGCCTTCCGTACAGCGAACTGCTGCGTCTGCGGGTGTTGATTACATCGAGGTCGCTGCGGCGCGGCACTCGGCTGCTCCCGTGGTTGGCCGGACCAGGTCAGGATAGGGCCAGACCTCCGATACCGATCCCCCGAGTGCCCCGGGAAGCACGGTGTCGAGCGCAGATCCCGGGGCGCGGAGGCGCTACGGTTCTGAGCCTCAGAGGGATGGGCCATGGGCGAAGCATTCAGCGAATTCAAGGACTCGTTCTCGTACGGGTCGCGCACGGATCTGACATTCAAGTTCCTCAGGATGCTCAGCGAGGAGGACGCGGCCGAAACGATTCGCCGGGTCCTCGAGGAGACCGGCTCCTTGTTCGATACCGGGGATCCCGCAGCGGTCATCGACATAGCGATCAGGACACAGGCAGAGTCCTATGGATCGCGAGACCTCAACGAACGCTACCGCTACGAGGACACGCCGTTCACACCCCCGCCGGCGCCCGTCGCGGAGTCGGCCGTGGCACTCCTCACGTCGAGCGGCCACTTCGTGGAAGGTGATGATCCCGAGCCCTTCGGAGTCGTCGGGATGACCCAGGAGGAGGCGGTCGCTCGCATCGATGACTTCCTTCGTGAGACTCCGCAGTTGTCTGTGATCCCGATCGACACACCGGCCGACCGCCTCGTCGTCCGTCAGGCCGGCTACGACATCAGGGGCGCCGTCGCCGACCACCAGGTCTCATTGCCGCTATCTCACTTGTGCGACCTGGAATCAGAGGGCGTCGTGGGCCGGGTGATCCCCGATGCCTACTCCTTCGTCGGGGCCACGGCTCAGGGCAGGATCATCAAACAGGCGGGTCCGGCATGGGCCGATCTCCTCCTCGAAGCCGGGACCGACGCCGCCCTTCTGGTTCCCGTCTGACCCGTGTGCCACGTGTCGGTCGGACACGTAGCCCGAATCCTCGAAGAGCGGGGCATTGCAACCGTCGTGGCGTGCGTCGCTGCGTTCGGCCACTACGCCCGTCAGATGCCGGTCCCGCGCGCCGTGATCACTCCGTTCCCCATGGGGCGCCCGCTCGGGGCACCTGGAGATCGCGAGACCCAGCGTGCCGTTGTCGAGGCGGCGCTGCGCCTCGTCGACGAGGCCGGGGCTCCGGGGACGGTCATCGACCTCGATCTCCCGTATCGCCCCGGACTCGGCTGAGCCGCAGCCGGTGCGGCGATCTACCATCGGCGGCATGCGCGACACCATCGAGATCCGTGATCAGTGGGCAGCCGAAGACAAGACCTCCGCGGTGGCGACAGTCGTTGCGGCCAGAGGTTCGACGCCCAGGCCGGTCGGCAGCAGGTTCCTGGTGTCGGCGAGCGACGACGTGTTCGGGTCGGTGAGCGGGGGATGCGTCGAGACCGACGTCGCCCGTCATGCCGGAGAGGTGCTTGCCGGGGGAGGTGCCCGCCTGGTCACCTACGGGATCGCCGCCGATGATGCCTTCGAAGTCGGTCTGGCCTGTGGCGGCTCGATCGACGTGTTCGTCCAACCTGCTGATGCTCTCGACGGAGTAGCGGAGTTCCTCGATGCAGGGCGGTACGGCACCCTCGTCACCGTGGTGAGGGGGCCGGACACGGGTTCCGGGATGCTGTGCGATGCGACCGGCAGTCCTGTGCGCGGCGATCTGCCCGATGGCGCGCTCGAAGCCGTGGGCGGCGAGATCGAACGGGTGATCGGCGTCGAGGGGAGCGCCATCGTCGAGGTGGGCGAACGCACCGTCTTCGTCGAGTGGGTCGGAGGTGGTCCCCGATTGGTGATCGTCGGAGCCACGAACATCGGCGCAGCGCTTTCGGTGGTTGCCAGAGAAACGGGTTTCAGGGTGACGGTGGTCGATCCCCGGGAGGCGTTTGCCGTCCCGGAGCGATTCCCCGCCGCCGAGCGCGTGCTGCGCGCCTGGCCTGACGCCGTGTTCGATGAACTGGGTGTCGACGAGCGCACCCATGTCGTGGTCCTGAGCCATGACGTAAAGATCGAAGGACCGCTGCTGCCACTCCTCCTCGGTTCACCGGCGAGGTATCTCGGGGTGATGGGGAGCAGGCGCACCCATGCCGCCCGGTTGGAGCGGCTCCGCGCTCAAGGCTGGGGCGACCGCGATGTAGCCCGTCTCCATGGTCCGGTCGGACTCGATATCGGCGGGCAATCGGCCGGTGAGATGGCCGTTGGGATCGTCTCGGAGATGACCCTGGCCCGTCGGCGGCCTGATATCGACTACGGCCGATCCATCGAGACCGCCATCCCGGCCTGAGGTCTCTCCCGGTGGGTGGCCGGTCGTCGATTGGCCAGGATCTGGTCGTTCTCCTGGGGCAATGATCGCTTCACCCTATTCGGAGGAACGCATGCGTCTGAGCGTGCCAACCAAGATCGTATTCTGCATTGCCGTCGCCCTCATCGTGGTCGGCGTCATCGCCTTCTACGGCGACTTCCTCGACAGCGGCAAGCATGTGGCGTTCTGGGCGTCGATCGGCGGCGGAGTGCTCCTGGCCCTCGGCTCAGCCCTCAAAGGCTTCCAGCCCCGGCATCACAGCATCTACGAAGGGCCCCTCACCGGGGCCCTTCGCTTTCCCATCCCTAACCTTGCAATAGACCCGAAGCCGAGGAGACAGAGTGGCTGCGTGGTGGCAGGAAGCTGTCGTCTATCAGATCTACCCGCGTTCGTTCCAGGACACGACAGGTGACGGGGTTGGCGACCTCCCCGGGATCCTCAGTCGGGTCGACTATCTCTCGGAGACCCTCGGGGTCGATGCCGTGTGGCTGTCGCCGTTCTATCCCTCCCCGATGGAGGACTTCGGGTATGACGTGTCGGACTACTGCAACGTTCACCCGATGTTCGGGACCCTGGATGACTTCGATCGTTTGATCGATGCCCTCCATGCCAGGGGGATGAGGCTGATCGTCGATTTCGTCCCGAATCACTCCTCCGATCAACACCCGTGGTTCCTGGCGTCGCGCTCATCGCGCGACGACCCGAAGCGGGATTGGTATGTGTGGCGCGACGGTCGACCGGATGGGTCGCCGCCGAGCAACTGGCGCGCAGTGTTCGGCGGGCCGGCATGGGACTTCGACGAGGTGACCGGCCAGTGGTACCTGCACTCGTTCCTGCCGCAGCAACCCGACCTCGACTGGCGCAATCCCGAGGTCGAGGCTGCGATGCATGATGCGCTCCGTTTCTGGCTCGACCGGGGGGTCGACGGGTTTCGCATCGATGTGGCGCACTTCATCATGAAGGATCCCGAATTCAGGGACAATCCCCTCGCTCCCGCCCTCTCAGGCGAGGCGCCCTTCAAGGACATGGGCGCCTACGACGACCAGGCACATGTCCACGACAAGGGCCATCCAGACGTGCTGGGGGCGTTCCGGGGGATTCGGTCGGTGCTCGACGAGTATGACGACCGATTCTCGGTCGGCGAGATCCACGAATTCGATCCGCTCAGGTGGGCTGCCTACTACGACCAGGGCGCCGGCCTGCACATGCCGTTCAACTTCTTCCTCATCGCCACGCCGTGGACTGCAGACGGAGTCCGGTCCAGGGTCGATGCAGTCGACGGGGCCGTTCCCTCGCATGCATGGCCCAACCACGTGCTGGGGAATCACGATGAGCAGCGCCTGGCCAGCCGATTCGGGCCGGAGTCGGCCCGGGCCGCCGCCGTCTTGCTCTTGACGCTGCGAGGCACCCCGACGCTGTATTACGGCGACGAACTTGGTATGGGTGAGGTGGCGGTGCCACCCGAGCAAGAGCAGGACCCGTGGGGGATCAGGGTCCCGGGGATGAGCAGGGACGGGTGCCGCACGCCGATGGCGTGGGATGCTTCGCCCAATGCCGGATTCTCATCGACCGGCGCAGCAACGTGGCTGCCGCTGCACGACGATTGGCGTGAGTCCAACGTCGAAGCCGAGTTGGCAGACCCGGCCTCCGTGCTCAACCTGTATCGGACCTTGCTGAAGATGCGCAAGGAGTCGGCCGCTCTCCGTCTGGGCACCTACGTGCCGCTCGATGGTGTCCCCGATGGTTGCTTTGCCTATGTCCGCAAGATCGACGGGGAGAGTGTCGCGGTCCTTATCAGCTTCTCCGAGCACGAGATGGATGTGCCCCTGCATCCCGGAACCGTCCTGGTGTCATCCGGTATGGATCGGATGGGCGAGGCAGTCGGGGGGTCGGTCCGCCTCAGGGCCCGCGAAGCGCTCGTGATCAGCTGAGGGTCACCGGCTGAACCGGCGCCTGTGGACGATGTCCGCCAGGAGCACGCGGCCCCTCATGCCGGTCGACGACCTCTGCCGGCGGTGTTCGGATTCCTCGCGTTCATCGGCGTAGCCGAGCACTACCGCCCAGCGAGCCTCGTGATCGTCGGGGAGGCCGATGACTTCGTTCGCCCGGTCCTGGTCATGAAGCGTGATGGGGCACGAGCCTATACCGAGGGCGTCTGCAGCCAGCATGAGGTTCTGGGCCAGCCTGCCGATGTCGAAGTCGTTGCCGTGGGGGGTCTTGACGAGAGCGATCGCCGCTGCCGCGTCCGGCACCCAGACGGCGAAGGTCCCCGCGGAAGCGATGCCCTCGAGTTCCTCCCTGCCTTCGAACACGACCATGGCCCAGCCCTGGCGGTTCTTGGACGATCCGGTCCACCTGCCGGCGTCGAGGACGGCTTCGAGGTGCTCCGGTGAGAGGGGCTCTCCTGTGTATCTGCGGACGGTGCGCAGACCCGAGATGGCTGAGTACATGTTCTGGCTCATGTGCGGGACGCTACCCGGTGCGCCTATCGGCAGCCATTCTGCCTATCGGCAGCCATTCTCCGGTGCGCCTAGGTTGGGTGGGTGAGACGGTTGTCCCGACTGCTCGGTGTGCGATTGTCGGGGGGGTGGCCCGGCTGGGCCGCCACCGTCGTCGTCTTCGCCATAGCCGTCGCCGGAGTGGCGTCGGGACCGGTCTACATCGAAGCGGTCGCAGACACGCTGGCGGATGACGCTCTCGCTGCGGGGTCATCTGTGGACGCATCGGCGCAACTCGTCTCGGACGTGGAGTCGTTCTGCGGGGGATCCGGGCCCGGGGCGACGGCCGACGACGATGTCCTCGAGTGCGGCGGCTTCGCTGTGGCGAGCGCCGCCATCGGGTCGGCCATCGATGCCATTCCCGATCTCGATCTCGGGCCGATCACGTACTCGGTCGGTGGTCGTCGCACCATCGGGTCCATCGATGGCGAATACATCGGTGCCGAGGTGCGACTCATCGCACGGACCGGGGGAATCGAGAGTTTGGATGTGGTGGCAGGCGGAGGTGTCCGGGGAGCGTGGATCAGCGAGATCGCTGCCGGCGATCTCGCTGCGGGACCGGGTGAGATCCTGACGATCTCCGATCCCGAGTTCAGCCTGCAGGTGCCCATTGCCGGCGTGTACCGGGATTTCGATGCCGAGGACGCCGGGCCCTACTGGAGCCGGCTGCCTGCTCAATTGCTGCTGCGCTATCAGCAGTTCTACCGGGTCTCCGAACCTCAACTGGTGATCGTGGCCGAGGAGACATTCTTCGCTCTCACCACCGGACTGGCACCGGAGGGTTCGTCTCCAGGCAGTTCGGTCTCACTCGGGGTCGACGACTTCGCGCCTCTGAGCGGCAAGGTCTGGTGGCAGACAGAGCCGATCGGGACGAGTACCGGGGGTGGACTGCTTCGCCTCGCCGCCGACCTTCGGGCCTTGCAGACGGCAGCGAACGATCCGACCGTCTCCCTGGGCAGCCTCCTGTTCGCAGCAGGAATGCCCAGGGTCCTCCTCGAGAGTGAGCTCATCGATCTGAGTGACCGTGTGTCGAAGGCCGAGGACCAGATCGCACCCGCCGTCGCCTCCATCCAGGTCACGATCGCGCTGGTTGCTCTGCTCGTGGTCGCACTCGGCGGATCGTTCGTCGCCAGGAGACGTCTGACCGAGCTGAGGATGTGGACGATCGAAGGGCGGGCCCCAGGCCTGATCGGCTGGTCGTCCGTGGTCGGAGCCGTCGTGCCGGCAGTCATCGGAACGGCGGCCGGCATCGTGCTGACCCCGGTGGCGGTCGCGACATTCGGACCGTCCGGAGTCCGTCATGACGAGGCCATCCCACGCCTGGTCGTCGCCCTGTTCCTGGCCGCCGGTCTCGGGATCATCTGGCTGACCTCGACGGTGGCCGCGTCCCGGTCGCTCGACCTCGCCGAGCGCACGAGATCGCGGCGCTGGATCTGGGATATCGCTCTCTATGGGGTCGCCATCACCCTGTTCGTGCAGCTCTTGGTCAGAGAGCCTGTCGACGCCGCCTCGGGGACGATCGACCTGGCGGTGATCATCTTTCCGATCGTCGGCGTTGCAGCCCTCGTGGCGCTCGCCCTGCGGCTGATGGGCCTGGCGCTCTCGGTGCTGCGGCGACGGGGGAGTGGCTTGCCGATCGTGCCGTTCCTCGCATGGCGTCGTGTGGCTGCGGCCGGCGGCAGCCTCGGGATCGTGTTTCCCATCGCGCTCGCGGCAGGTGTGGCTCTATTCGCCTCGGCACTGGTGGCATCGCTCGACGGCGCTCTCGAGGCCAAGTCGCTCGTGGCCGTCGGCTCCGAGGTGTCGGCTCCCTACCCGAGGACCTCACTCGACGTCGAACTCCCCCGGGGGTTCAGTGTGGTCCATACCGGGAGCGGGGTCACCCAGGGTCGCGATCCGGTCCGGCTGGTGGTGCTCGATCCCGACTCATATCGGGAGGCGATCACATGGAAGCCGGTGTTCGGCATGCCTCTCGAAGAGCTGCTCTCGTTGCTCGACGGAGGAGACGGTGACCGTGTGCCCGCGGTGATCACCGGGCCCGGAGCGCAGGACGAACCGGTTGAGGGGATTCGCCGCACCCAGAAGCTGACGATCGCGTATGAGGTCGTCGGCCACCTCGACGCCATCCCCCTGATGTCAGATGGTCTCGCAACCATTGTGATGAGCAGGGACACGGTGCTGGATTGGGCCGTGGCGAATCCCGCTATCAGTGGGCTGGCGCTGATCGACGTCGACGAGGCGACGGGCGAGCCGAATCCCGATGACTTGATCCTCGGGTTGATCGCGACGCTGATCTCCTCGGGTGACGAGTCCGGAATGAACGAGTTCCTGAGGAGCATTCAGCGGCCCACCAACCTCGTCGAGGTGCGGGCCGACTCGCTTTCGACTGCAGCGTTCGCCGCACCATGGTGGGCGTTCCAATACCTCAGGATGCTCGGATTCGTCGCCCTACTGCTGGCCATGGGAGTGTTTGCCTACTTCATGGCCGAGGCCAGGCAGCGGCTCGTCATCGCACACGCGCTGGAGCGGCGCATGGGCCTGAGCAGGGTCGCCGCGGCGGGGGCGCTGGGTGCGGAGGTGTTCTTCCTGATCGGAATCGCCGTCGCAATCGGTGCGGCGGCGGCGGTGGTGCTGTCCGTCACGGTGATGGGGGAGTTCGACCCCCTCCCGCGCCTGCTGCCGGGCCTCCGCACGCTGATTCCCGGATCGGGTTTCATCGTGGTCGGTGGCCTGGCCCTCGCGGGCGGCTTGATCGTGTGGGCGCTCAGTCACAGGGCGACAGGCAGGTCGGATGTGGCGGAGGTACTCCGTGTCGGCTGAACTGGCGATCTCGTGTTCCGCTGTGGTGAAGGTGTACGAGGCCGACAAGGGCGTGGTGCAGGCTCTGCGGGGGATCGACCTGGCGGCGCGGCCCGGCACGGTCACGGCGGTGGCAGGGCCATCAGGGAGTGGGAAGAGCACGCTGCTGAGGTTGCTCGCGGCCATCGACTCGCCGACTGCGGGCGACGTCGTGATCGGGGGTCTCCAGATCGCAGGAGCATCGGCGCGGGTCAGGAGGGCGATTCGCCGGCGTCACATCGGATACGTTCAGCAGCGCCCATCCGACAATCTGTTCGCAGACATGCCGATTGGCGAGCAGTTGCGCCTGGTCGCTCGCCACAAGGGTGCGGCGAGATCGGAGGTGGACCGGTTGGCCGAGGGCCTCGATATTGCCGATCGTCTCGGTCACGATCCCCGGGAACTGTCGGGCGGCGAGCAGCAGCGCGCAGCACTCGCCAGGGCGGCACTCGGGAGACCGTCGGTGATCATTGCCGATGAGCCGACGGCCGAACTCGACCTCGTCACGACCCGGGCGGTGTGCTCGGTTCTCGGGAGCCTCGCTCGTGACCGTTCGGTTGCCATCGTCGTCGCGACCCACGATGTCGAAGTGATGGGTGCGGCCGATCATGTCCTATTCCTGCGCGATGGCGCAGTGCAGTCCGAGACGTTCGAGGGCAGAGAGTTGGCAGTGGTCGACTCGACGGGACGCATCCAACTGCCGCCAGAGGTGCTCTCCTGGTATCCAGGGAGGCGTGTGGCCCTCGAGTTCGACCCGGAGACCTCGACCATTGTGATCAAACCGACATGACTGCTCCGCTGATGTCTGCCGTCGCGGTGAGCCGGTGGTATCGGCGCGGCTCGGAGACGGTTCATGCCGTCGACCGGGTGACGCTGCATCTGGAGCCCGGAGTGGTGTATCTGCTCCAGGGCCCCTCGGGGTCGGGCAAGACCACTCTGCTCAACGTGCTCGCAGGGTGGGAGCGACCGGGTGAGGGCCATGTCGAGTGGCGGGGCGAGCGCGTCGATCCCCGCTCTCTGACGTGGTCCGACCTCGCCGTGGTGCCGCAGCGAGTGGGACTGCTTCCGGAAATGACTGCGGGCGAGAATGCCGCGCTCGCTCCCAGGATCGGCGGTGATCGGCGCTTCGAGGCAACTGCGTCGTTGATCGCGTTGGGCCTGGCCGACCTGGAGGACTCGTTCCCTGATGAGCTCTCTGTGGGTCAACAGCAGCGGGTGGCTATCGCCAGGGCTCTCGGAGGCGGTCCGGCCGCCCTACTGGCCGACGAGCCGACCTCGTCACAGGATGAGGATCACGCCAGGATCGTGCTGGGGGTGCTCCGGAGTGCAGCCGCTTCCGGGTCGATGTGCCTCATCGCCGGGCATGACCCTATTGCGGAGGAGTACGCCGATGCGGTGATCATCATGCGCGATGGCAGCCTCGTCGTGAGTTGAGAGCGCTCGTAGACAGGTCGCGGGTTCATTACAGGGCGACCCCATCGCTTTGAAGCAATCAGCGTCGGGCGAGGTTGATGCCGGCCAGGACGAATCCGACTACGGCCCCGCCGACTGCCAGCAGAATCGTCTCGATCGGAACGCTGTCGAATGGCCGGATGGTCGGGCCCCCGAGGCGATCGAGCGCGCCGAGCACACCCGTTGCGGCCAGGACCAACCCCACTCCGACGGCGGACCCGATCAACACGTGCGATCGCCCGGCATCGCGGTCGAATGAGACACCGACGGGTACGACGAGACTGACGAGCAGCGGTGCGAGGTGGTACGTGATGCCATCGTTGAGCCACGCGAGTCCCAGCCAGAGCACTGTGAGGCCGGCACCGTACGCGGCAGGTCGGATGAGACGGTTCATGAAGGAGTCAACAGCGTCGGTGCTCTGCCTCTTCCCGATTCCGGATGAGGAGGATCAGCCGCCGCGCAGAGCGATCATTCGCTCGATGAAGTCGGCAGCGATCGGAGCTGCAGCCGATCCGCCGCCGCCCCCGCCTTCGACGACGACCGCGAGCGCCAGATCATCCCATGCGCCGACGAACCAGGCGTGGGTGGTGTCTCCGCCGTACTCGGCAGATCCCGTCTTGCCCCTGACGATCTCGCCTTCGACGGCGGCGTTCTGACCGGTACCCGTGGTCACGACCTGCAACATGAAGTCCTGGATCGCCGCCGCGGCGGCGGGGTCGAGTGGTGCATCTGACGGACCGGAGCCAGGTTCGGCGAGGAGTGTCGGAGCATGCCAGGTGCCGGACATGATGGCCGCGGGGATGCTGGCAGCGTGGAACGGTGTGATCAGGACCCTGCCCTGACCGATCGCCGCTGCGCCGCGTTCTGCGGTGTCCAGCGGCTCCGGGAACGTGCCGGCCACGGCAGGGACCCCTGCGACCAGGTTCGAGCCATATCCGAGCCGCTCGGCCGTTGCCACGAGATCGGCCGAGGCGATTGCTTCGGCCCCGAGCCACGCGAAGGTGGTGTTGCACGAAGCCGCCACCGATGTCCCGAGCGGAATGGTTCCCAGATCGCGCTCTCCGGCGTTCTGGATGCGCAGTCCCCCGACGACGATCGATCCCGGGCACTCCACGAGTGAGTCATCCTCGAGTGCGTCTGTCTCGAGCGCAGCGAGGACGGTGACGAGCTTGAAGGTCGATCCGGGCGGGTACAGCCCATTGACGGCTCGATCGAACCCGTCGAGAGGGCGGCTCACGACTGCCCGCACGGCGCCGGTCTCGATGTCGACCACCACGAGCGAGGCCGGGAGTCTGGAGCCATCCAGTGCGGCCTCTGCAGCGATCTGGGTGTTGACGTCGAGCGTGGTCCTCAGCGGCTCGGATTCGCTGCTCTCCACCGAGTACAGGCTCGATGTCACCCTGCCGTACTTGTTGACGATCCTGATCTCCTGGGCCGGTGTGCCCGCGAGGCTCCGCTCGTGGGCGAGTTCGAGGCCGGAGCGTCCCACGACGTCGAAGCCCGAATACGGGGGACCGAGTGCTTCGAGGATCTCGGGCGTGATCGGTCCCATCGTGCCGAGCACATGGTCGGCGAAGGGCCTGGTGATCGAGATCCGACCCTCGACCGGCCGCATTTCGACGCCTACGAGAGCGTCGAAGCGCTCCTGATACGCGCTGTACACACTCTCGTCGACCTCGCCGACCTGAACGAACCAATCGGCCTGGACTCCGGGCCTGGCCATCTCGCTCGTCACATGGTCGGGAGAGATCCCTGCGAGATCCTCGAGTTCGCTGAGGACGGTATCGAGGTCCTCGATCCACCCTGGGACGACACCGATGGCGCGCTGCTGGCCCGTCGCCGACAGGGGCCGCCCGTCTGCAGCGAGGATGGGCGCTCGGATCGGCCACTCGCGGATGATCTCGACCAGATCGCCATCGTCGAGATCGGGATGGACAGCCGAAGGTGCCCAGTCGATCCTCCATCCGTCCTCGGTGTCGATCATCGAGAGCGATCCCGACCACTGCCACGGCCCGATCCCACCGACCGTCGCCTCGGCTTCGAACGAGACGGTGCCCCTACCCACGAAGAGTTCGTCCCCGACGATCGTCAGAGCCAGGTCATGCAGTGCCAGGGATTCCTGCCATGCGTCGAGTACTGCTTCGGCTTCTCCCTGGCCTGTCGCGACGGTGGCTGCTGCGGCCCGATGGTCGCCATCAGCCCATGCGCTCAGGTAGGTGCGGGCCGCCGACAGAGCCTCCCGGCGTTCCGAATCGGCGAGCGGAAGGCCAGCTGTGGTCGGCACACCTGTCTGACCCGGTGCACTCGTGGTCGTCGTCGACGCACCGGTCGAGGTCGTGGTGTCATCTGCGCCTCCGGCCCAGACACACCCCGACGTCACGAGTGCGGTCGCTACGGCGATGGCAAACAGGCGGCGCATGGGGTCATCGTACGGTAGGTGTCGATCTGCGCATGGCAGGCGACGCGATCGCCTTCGAGGTGGGTCGCTCGTGGGATGCCGGCTCGGTATCGTCGGGAGCGATGACGAGCAGAGCGCGACTCGGAAGAGGCCTGATCGGGATTGGTGTCCTGATCATTCAGACGATCGTCTTGACCGTGTTGCGGGTGCCGATGGGCCTCCAGGTGGGTGTGGTCATCACGACGGTAATTGCGACTGCTGCCGGCATGGTGCTCGCCGGACCGCTGATCGAGAGGATCCAGGACTGGTGGACGCGTCTCGCTATCGGCTTCTGCTCGGGGATCGTCGCCTTCACGGCGGTGCTGTTCGTGGTGTTCCACGACCCGGTCGCCGCGGCATTCGGGTTGGATACTCGATCCGGGGCGGCAGGGTTCTCACTCGCGATGGTGATCGCGGCCGCCGGTGTCGTCGCCGTGGCCCGTCGGGGGAGTCGAGATCCTGTGGCGACGGTCGATTCCGGATTCGTCCGGCCTGCAGTCCTGGCCCTCCTATCGCTGGGCATGGCAGCGTCGACGGTGTTCGGCGTGGCCAACACCCCGAAGGGAGATGGGATGCGCGAACGGCGCCTCGTCGAGGTGCTGGATCGGGAGCACCCGCTCATGGGGTCGAACCTGTCCGAATGGGGCTATCGGGGCGACTACTACGCCCATCTCGTGTGGGGTTTACCGGCGAGGTCTTCGACGAGGGGCTTCCGAGCGACCCCGTGGCCCATCGCGGTGTCCAGGTCTGGCTGCTCGGTGAAGGGCTGGTGCTGGACCCGTTCGACGCCGCCGATCCCATTCAGGCGGCAAAGGTGCTTGGGGCGTCGCTGTGGTTCGCACTCCTCGTTCTCACGTGGCATGTGGCCAGGGATGCACTCGGAGCCCCGCAGCGCTACGCCTGGGCAGCGGTGGCAGGAGCAGCTCTGTTTGCGCCGATCAATCTGCCTCTGACCGAGTTGTCGAGGAGTTCCTACCGGGGTCTGATCAACGCGTCGGGTTCGATGTATCACAACTATCCCCAACTGATCGTCGTGGTCCTTGGCGCGGCCGCTGTGGCCGCTGTGGGTGTCGCCGCGAAAGGTCCGCAGAGGAGGCGGCCGGCGCTGGTCTCAGCCTCGGTGTTTGCCTCCGCTTCGTTCTGGTTCAAGCCCTCGCTCTACCTGGCTCTCGGCCCGGCGCTGGCATGTGTCGCTGTTGTGCTCCTGTATCGGAAGTGGCGTGACCTTGGATTGGTGGCTGCGGTGCTGGGGCTTCCACTGGCGTATTGGGTCGCCTACCCGCGCATCGTCGGACCTCCGCCAGGGGACTGAGCGTGGCGTTTGATCCGTTTGCCGGGTACATGGCGCTTGCCCGGCCCAGGCTCCCGGGGTCGATGGGTGACTTCGATACGGTGGTGATGGCGGCGATCATCCTGTTCTCGTTTGCCGCATGGGCGATCCCGGTTGTCTCCTGGTTCCTGCGCAGCGTGCGGGCCGGGGCGTTGCGATTCGAGGGGTCGATCGGTCGTCTCGGCGGGTCGCCCGTTCAGCTGACCCAGGTGGTTGCGCTGGCCCTCGGCACTGCTGTGGCCGTGCTCCTGGTCGAGACCGGAGCCAACGTTTCGCACGGCAACATGAAGTGGACGGGATCGGCTGCGTACGTGCTTGCGATCCCCCTGCTGCTCGCTCTCGCCGCCGCCGTGCGGTCACGGATGGGGCGAGCCGTGACCTGGGCCCTGGTCGCCCTGCATCTGTTTGCCGGGAGCTTGCACCTGTGGCTGTATGTGACGGCCAACCAACTCTGAGCCAGACGCCACAGCAGGCTTCCTCGCCTACAGTTCGATGTGGAGGAGGGTCCCGTGGATGCAGGGCACGCAATTGCAGCCGACCGTCGGAGTGGCGATCGCCGGGTTCGACGCGTGTCGCTGCATTACCCCGAACGCCGCTCCGGCTTCGATCGGCGCGGTATCGAGTCGTCCCGCATGCCCGCCTTCCAGACCTGGATCAGGAGCATCGCCGACTCGCCGGCACGATATGGGCTCATTGCTGCGGCGATCCTCCTGCTGAACGCAGCCGATCTGCTCCTGACGTTCAAAGCGCTCGATCGCGGAGCGGTCGAACTCAATCCCGTCATGGCCGGCCTGCTCGGTGCGGGTGACCTGGTGGCAGCCGTCGTCAAGATCGGAGTGGCCGGGTTGGTCGTGCTGGTCGGATGGCGGATGCGCCGCTACCGCCGGGTGGTCGAGGTGTCCCTGGGGATCGCCACCGTGCTCGCGGTGGTGGTGACCTACCACCTGGTGTCTCTGGCGATGCATTAGGAGCGCGCACAAATGGGCTCCCCCGGGATCACAACTCGGATTGCGGCAAGCCAGGACGTGATCGGGCCGGCGACCGATTTGGGCGCGCTCTACCCGGGGGACGACGGCCGTCGGATCTCTAGTGCCCCGACCATAAACGTTTGCCGCGTTCACGACG
>JABMPV010000376.1 GCA_013202595.1 bacterium | reverse complement strand
TAGTCGTAGTAGGAGACGAAGTACTCCACCCGGTTCTCGGGGAACATCTGACGGAACTCGTTGGCCAACTGGGCGCCGAGCGCCTTGTTGGGTGCGAGGACCAGCGTCGGCCGCTGGGTCTTCTCGATGAGCCAGGCGATGGTTGCCGACTTGCCCGAGCCGGTGATGCCCAGCAGCGTCTGGAACTTGTCACCGCGCTCGACCCCTTCGGCGAGCAGTTCGATTGCCTTGGGCTGGTCGCCCGCAGGATCGAAATCTGAGACGACCTTGAACTCCGGCATGGCCGGAACCCTACAGGGAGCCTGCGACTGTTTCGGGAGCGGCGAATCGCTCGAATGCAGCGCCGCACTCGAACGCCAGGGCATCCAGGGTCCCGCCGTTGTCAATGACATGGTCGGCGGCGGCGAGCCATTCCTCACGGGTGGGCTGAGCGGCCATTCGGGCGGCGATGTCGTCGAGATCCATTCCTCGTCCCATGAGCCGGGAGATCCTTACGTCGTCGGGTGCATCAACGACGACCCGCGGCCAGCCCCGCCCGATGGAGGCAGTCAGCAACGGCATCTCTACGACGATCAGACGGGCGTCTGCCGCGGATACCTGGTCGGCAATGTCGATACCGATGACGGGGTGGGTGATCGCCTCGAGTTCGGCGAGCTGGGCGGAGTCATCGAACACGATCCGGGCCAGCTCAGCACGATCGATCAGACCCCCGACGAGGGTTGAGGGCCACCGACCGGACACGGTCTCGAACGCTCCCCCACCCGGTGCAATCGCACGATGGGCTGCCTCGTCGGCTGAGATGACCGCAGCTCCGAGACCGGCCAGAAACCCCGCTGCGGTCGACTTGCCTGTGCCGATCCCGCCGGCGAGCAGGACTCCTCTGGGTGCCACACCAATCATGAAAGCGAGCGTACCCCGCCCGGGATCGTCACCTGCGGCGTCTGCGAGAGCTCTCTGCCGGAGCCGGGGCGAACAAGGCGGCGAGTTCCATGAAGGCTTTGCCGACCTTGGATTTCGGCGCCAGGCCGACCGCGGGAATGCCCTCGTTGACCGACTGGGGAATGATCCGATCCGAAGGGATCGCCCCGAACACCCGGAGCCCGAGTGAACGCTCCAACTCCACCAGATCGAGGCGTGCCTTCGAGTTGACCCGATTGACCACCAGGCGGATCCGATCCATCGGGACACCACCATTGCGAAGAGCGTCGAGAGCGATCCTTGCGTTCTTCACGCTGGGTAGATCCATGTCGACCACAATGATGACGTCGTCGGCGTGGGTGAGGAGCTCGAGCAGTTGGTCGTCGAATATCGGGGCGGTGTCCACCACCACGAACTGGTAAAGATGCTGGAGTCGCTGGATGACGTGCACGACGTGCTTGGCGGGCAACTGCTCTGCCGACACCGGGAGCAATGGGGCCGGAAGCACCCTGACCCCGCTCTCGTGGGCGAGCAGCATGGCGTCGAGTTCCGCCTCTGAAGTCTCTTCGATCCTCGCAGCGGCCTCGACCACGGTGACAGTCGGTTCCAGCTGCAAGAGGAGCGCCACATCACCGAACTGGAGGTCGGCGTCGACGATGGCCACCCCGCCGACGTCACGTCCGGCGAGGCACACCGCGAGGTTGACCGCGGTGATCGTCTTGCCCGATCCACCCTTGCCCGCCATGACGACGATCACCCGGCCTCCACCTCTGGGAGTCGGAGTGGGCTCCGGTCCGAACACCTGGTCGACCACGGCGACCTGAGCCGGCTCCGTGAGTACCCCAGGCTCGGGGGCAACGGGAGCGGGGACGGCAGGCATTAGCTGCGAGACAGCAGGAATGGGCTCCTCAGCAGCAGCAAGCAAGGGCGGGTCGAATGGAGGAGGCGAGGGTGCCAGGTCCACGGGCGCCGGGGCGGGCACCTCTTCCGGGGGCTCGGGCGGCAGGTAGGCGGGCACCGGCGGTTGACCGACTGCAGGTGGAGCCTGAGCCTCTAATCCCACCTGCGGGGCGAACTGCGCCTGGTCCGGCAGGGACTCGGGCCACTGGATTGCCTCGACCGGCGCGGCCTGCTGCTCGAAGCCGATCACGGGTTCGGGATACTGGACCGGGGGAGCGACCGGGGCCTGCTCGACATACTCCGGCTGCGCGGGAGGTGCAGGAGGGACCTGCTCGACATACTGCGGCTGGACCGGGGG
>JABMPV010000375.1 GCA_013202595.1 bacterium | reverse complement strand
GAGCGAATACATCAACCCGACGATGGCCATGAAGCCGAAGAAGGCCGCACCCGTGATCAGGAAGGCGAGCTTCCGCCCGAGATTGGTGTAGTTGACGACGAAGATCGATCCGACGAACACCAGGAACGACGAGACGCCGACGATGATGCCCCTGATGAGGACCCCGGGCGCGGGTTCGCCGTCGGCCCCGACGTTGTTCTTGCCGACCAGGTTCTCGTAGATGACATCCAGAGCGGCTCTGAACTGAGGGATGAGCGACAGGAGCACCAGGACGGTGAGGACGATCCCCAACCACTGGAGCATTCCGAGGCAGCGTTCGTCGTCACGGATTCGCGAGATCATGGCAGTGCCCGTTCGAACTGGACGATGAGGCGGAGATCCGCTTCCGACAGTACCGCTCCGAACGCCGGCATCCAGCCGCGTCCAATACCGTTGATCCCGTAGGCCTGGCCGTTCTGGGATCCGCCGATGATGAAGTCCAGTTGATCCTCGATGTCGGGGAATTGGGTCACCGATCGATCGCCGCGCAGTGACGGCCCGAACGCTCCCGATCCGGCCTCCTGGGTGAAGGGAACGCCGGCGGAGTACCCGGCAGTGTGGCACCGGGCGCAGTAGGCGTTGTAGAGGCCCGACGCCCTGCGTGCGTCTGCGAGCCGCCCCTCGAACCCATCTTCGGCGATCTGGGGGATGTCGATGGAGTACGCCCTGGCTTCGCGCGCTGCGAGCAGGTAGTCCAGTCCGACTCTGGCGCGTTCGAGCAGCCGCTCCTGGCCGACGACCGCCAGATTGAGATCCCGGGCCACCGCATCGAATTCGGTGACCATCAGTTCGGCCTGATCGAAATCGGCGATCCGGGTGCCGCCGACGGATGTGCTGTAGGCATTGTCCGGATCGAATGCGCCGGCGTCGTCGGCGACGGGAGAGTTGGCGATTCTCTCGAGAGCCGTGTAGGCGTCCGACCTGGGCGCAGCGGCCAGGATCTCGTCGAGCAACGCGGTGAGGGAAGTCTCGGCCGCGTCGGACAGTCCGTCACGGTCGCGGTCGGGTGCGGGTTCGTCACACGGATTGTCGAAGACGGCTGCGGATTGGAGCGTGCAGAAGCCGGGGTCGGTGAAGGCTGCGGCGAGTGCGATCGGGAGATGCCGGGTTGCCTCATACTGCGCGGGTGCCGCCTCGATGGCTGCGATCTCCTCGCGCTGGGCTTCGATGGCCGCATCCAGCGTGGCGTCTGCGCCGTCGAGGCGAGCGAGTTCACGATCGACGGCGGAGTCCACGGCGGCCACGACGTCTGTCTGGCTCACCTGGATGTGATCGATGTAGGCGATCAGTTCCTCGATCTGCTGAACGTTGAGTGGACCGCCCCCCTCAGCGCCCCATGCGGGCATCGGTGAGTTCTGCCTGCCCCAGATCAGCCAGTACCTGACCTCATCGTCGGTGTAGCGGAAGAGGATGTCGTTGATGGCCGGCGCCGCCCATGTAGTGGACAACCCGCTGCGCTTCTCGACGTAGGGGGCACCACCGCCGCCGCCCTCGGGGCCGTGGCAGTTGGAACACTGGAACTCCTCGAACCAGTGATGCCCTCGCTCTACCGCAATCTCCTCGAAGCGTTCAGCAGCAGCGGCCTGGCGCGGTGCCTCGTTGAGGTAGTAGATGGGCATGATGATCGCCAGGATCCCCGTGGCGATGAGGGCCGAGTGCAGCACGCCGTTGAGCCGACTGGTCTCGAGTTCGTCGTCGGTCATGAACGGGCTGAGATTCAGGGCGGCGGCTTCACGTTTGCGACGCCGGACACGCGACTGACTGACCATGAACATCAGCCAGGCGATGACCACCAGGACTGCCAGCGAGACGACGACTGCACCGAGGCCCATGATTCAGCCAGAGCTCCTCAGATGCATGACGGACCCTGGGGATACTGGGCGGTCTTGGTTGTCGACCTCGCCGTCTGGATGACCGAGCCGGTGTCGACGATCAGTTCGTCGGCATCGTTGACCGAGACGACGAAGCGATCGAGATTCCTGGGCGCCGGCCCGTCCTGATACTCGCCGTGGTAGTTGTACTTGGAGCCGTGGCAGGGGCATTCGAATCCCTGCGACGACTCGCACGGAGGAACCCTGCAGCCGAGGTGCACACAGCGCTGCCAGAGGGCGATCAACCCGCCTGCAACCACCGGCAGGCCGGCAAAGCTGCTCTGCTCCTGGTCGGCCTGGAAGGGGAGGATGTAGGACTGGGCGGCCGACACGAACAGCGGTTGCACGCGGCCGTCGGGCAGGAAGATCTGTGCCTGGATGTCGGCCAGTTTCCCGATGTTCACCTTCGAGCCGAATCCACCTGCTCGCAGCTTCGGCCACATGAACGCGAGCGATGCGATGCCGAACTGGGCCAGGAAGATCCCGAAGACCGCCAGGATCCCCCTGTTGAAGAACTGCCGCCTGGTGACGTCGTACTCCTCCGCCGAGATCTCCGGCTTCGTGGTGAGGGGGTCGGGCGGGGGAGGCTCGGATACGACGGCAACCGCGACCGGCTCAGGCTGGGCTTCGCCCGTGAGCCTGGCAGCGGCCTTGTCCCGATTGACAGCCGCTTTGTCGAGGCGCCCGACTTCCGAGTCGTCGCCACGGCCGATTTTGCCTTCGAGGCGGCCGATTTCGCCTCCTGGGCGGCCGATTTCGCCTCCGAGGCGGCCACGGCGCCAGGCGACCGTGAAGACGGCGGCGGCGAGCAGCAGCGAGATGCCTGTGAACGCGATGATGAGAATCTGGGTTGTGGTCATAGGTCGAAGAAGATCCCGTCTCTCCACGGGAAGGTGAAGTTGAAGCCCGGGCCCCGGTAGAAGGATCCGATGATCGTCAGGATGGCTGCCGCCATCACGAAGAACGTGAACACCATGATGGCGTACTTGCGCAGCGAGGGTTTTGTGGCCGGGTTGCGATCGATGTAGGGGATGAGCGCCAGACCGGCGAGGCCCATGCCGGGGATGAGCACGCCGGCGATCTGCGGGTCGAAGTAGGCCAGCAACTCCTGGAGGCCGAGGAAGTACCAGGGGGCTTTCGACGGATTGGGCTGCTCGTTGGGGTTGGCCAATTCGAGCAGCGGCGCATCCTGGAACACCGAGAAGATGATCAGCAGTGCGGTGATCACCAGCAGGGCGACGAACTCGATGGCCAGCAGGTGAGGCCAGACGCTGACCTTGTCAGTCGGTTCTGACTTGACCTTCTGGATCGACTTGGCCTTGACGACCGTGAGCAGGCGTTGGGTCCTGGTTCCCTCAGGGATCGGTGGGATCGCCGGAGCGGGAGTCGGGGCGGTCGCTACCGCGACGGCCGGGGCCGCATCGGCTGGGGCCGGCCCTGCTGTGATGCCGCTCATCTCGGCGACGATGTCTGCGACGGTGCGTCCGGTGGCCTTTGCTTTGGCTTCGACGGAGCGGGTGAAGAGTTTCTCGGGCATGCCGGCTGCTGCTGCGGCGGCTGCCATGTCGAGTGG
>JABMPV010000374.1 GCA_013202595.1 bacterium | reverse complement strand
CCCTCTCGCCTGCGTTGTGTCTGCTGTCGAAGACGGCGGCGATGTCGCCCACGAAGTTGAGGTTGATCGCGCCGTTGCCGATGGTGTCGTTGAACGACGCCCACTCGATGTCGTAGTTCCCATCGACGCTTCCCGTCACACGGGGGAAGTCATCGTCGGTCTTGTGGTTCCCGTCGATCGCGATGACATCGAAGCTGTTCCCACTCCATGTGCTCGATGACAGCAAACCCGACCCGTTCCTGCTGTCGTACAGCGCCAGATCGTGGTCCACCGTCGGTCGGATCGCGACGACCGACCAGTACCCGTACTGGGGGTCGAGCGAGTACTCGTGGGCGTCGTTGCGCGGGGAGGGCCGGAGCCGCACGCCATTCGGCGGCAAGGGGTCTCGGAACTCGCCACCGATGTCGATCGTGTTCTGATAGTTGGCTGCCCTGGCGCCGGCATCGGATGTGTTGAGACCGTCCTGGCCACGGTCGGTCCAGTATTGGGCGTACGTCCTCGGCGGGTTGCCGTCGCCGAGCGAAGCCCAGCGCTGGAAGGTTCGCCACTGCGGTGTATCGCCCTCGGCAAAGCGATCCCAGTAGTCGGTCGCAGCGACCGGTGTGTCGGCGATGTCCCACATGGCGCCCGTGACTCGGCCTTCGACCTTCGCCCCGTCCTCCCAGTCACCCCATCCGGTGGTTGGTTCTCCCGACCCCCAGGTCGGTGTCTCGAAAGGCAGTGTCTCGCCGTCTGGCCACCTGTAGAAGGGGTCGTCGAGCACGGAGATACCTACCCAGTTGGCAAAGCCTTCCGTCCAGCCACACCGGATGGCGGATTCCAACCACGCGAAATGGTCGGCGGGGCAATCACTGGCGGCCCGATTGTCGTTGTAGACATCATCCATGGCGGCGTGGCCCCCTTCATGAATGACAATCACAGGAGTGTCGGGGATGTCGGCTTCCAGGTGGATCTGATGCTCTTGATCGCCGGCCACGTTCGAATCATCTACTCGATGGAAGTGGGTGCCGTGATTCGAGGTGGCGAACCACACAACCACCACCTTGCGACAGGTCGACTCGCCCCAGTCGAAACACGAGCCGGCCGGGTCGTTCCCCCAGCGCCAGAACCGATCGATCGCATCGAAAGCGCTGAACGCCCTGTGCTGCTGGGCATTGGTACCCCGGTGACCGAAGTCGTGATCGCTTCCCGGGGCGATCGACACGACTCCGGTCGTGCGAGTGCTGTAGTAGTTGCCGTCGTCGTTGATGACTTCCCAGATGTCGTTGAACGATCGGACCCGGACGTAGACCTCCTGGTTGGTCCCCTCACCTTCGTCTTCGGTCCAGCACAGGTTGTACGACCCATCGGCAGAACTGGTGATGCCGGTGGCGAGCCGGTCGTCGCCCGAGTTGGTGTCATCGTCCCAGATCTCGATCCTCGCGTTGTAGACGGGATCCCAGGTCCCATCGGCCGCCTGGAACGACCAGCGGCCACTGGCGCACGATTGCGCCGCCCTGGTGGACCTCGACGTGCCATCGTCGTTCACAGGGTCGACCGCAGGCGGCGGCACAGCTTCGTTCGGACGGTCGAGGGGCTCAGGCACGAGCACGGCGGGCACGACGGTCGCAGGTGCGTCCCCGGACAGGTCGACGTCGAGACTCGCGGTCCTGCCATGACCGCCGATAGTGAATCCGACGACATGAAAGTCGCCCGGATCCCAGGGATTCTCGCCCGCCAGCCGCATCTCGATGATCGCTATGCCGTCTGAGACGGCTTTGAGGGTGAATCCCAGATGCTCCGGTGCAAACCCCTCGAGCGCCAGAGGCACCACCCAGACCGCCACATCCCCGGTTCGGGCCGGAGACGGGCGAACCTCTTGCAGGCTCCCCGGTCCGTCGATGACCTCGAGAGAAATCGGGAAGTAGATGACGAGCTCGGCATCGAGCGCGGCCGATGCCTGCACTTCGACGCCCATACGGGCGGTGCCACCCACCGAGGGGGCACGATCGATCGCTGCCGTCACGGAGAAGCAGGAGGCAAACTCCGATGAGTCCGGGATGGACACGCACGGCTGGGAGATCGCGTCTGCGCCCGGTGCGATTGCCCCCGGGCCGCCGTCTTCGGCCGAAGCGCCGGCAGCACCGCCGACAAGGGCCAACGCCAGCAGTACGAAAAAGACCGGTCTACGTGCCATTGAGAAGCTTCCCTCCACCGACGCGCTCTACCCCCGCCGCGACGGATGGCAGGACCAGCTTTGGGCTGCGTCGCAGCCTCGCACAGGGTCAAAGGTCACAACGTCGATTGAGGCCGGTAGCGGTTGACACCCGGCCGGGTGCCAACAGTCCGGAGAAGCGACGGTGGTGGTGGTGGTGGT
>JABMPV010000373.1 GCA_013202595.1 bacterium | reverse complement strand
GTGGCTCGGGCGGTGTGGTCGCCCCGGTGGTGGTGGTAGGGGTGGTGGGAGGCGCTGGGGTGGTCGTGGTGGGGTCGATGGCCGTGGTGGTGGTCGCCCCGGTGGTGGTCGTGATCGAGGTGACCGTCGTGGCAGCGATCGCCTCGGGGTCGTCTCCCGATGCGATCTCGAGGATCATCAGCACGACGATGAGCACCACTCCCGTGACGGCCAGGAGCAGGCCGACCAAACGGGCCGTCGGGTTGCCCTTGATGAGATTGAACGATGAGCCGGCCATGCTTCCCCCCTGTTGAGCGATCGGGGCAGGCTACCGGCCCGGGTAGCCTCCCCCGCGGAAGCGTGCGGATCGGCACCAGGCCCGATCACGGAGCGAGTCGATCGGTGCACGCCTACGACCGAATGGAGGAAGGCATGCGCAGACTTGTTGTGATCGCGCTCGCCGTGGCCCTGATCGCGGCGGCGTGTGGTGATGACGATGCAGACTCGACCACGGCCGCGCCGACGACTTCGGTAGCGCCGACGACTTCGGTAGCGCCGACGACTTCGGCTGCGCCGACGACTTCGGCTGCGCCGACGACCACTGCTGCGCCGACGACCACTGCTGCGCCGACGACCACTGCTGCGCCGACGACTTCGGCCGCGCCGCCGACCACGATCGATGTCGCCCTGGCGACCCGTCTTGCTCTGGCGGCATCACTGGAGGGTGACTGGACCGGACGCTGGCTGAATACCACCTTTGGTTCTGAGGGCCCGATCGAGGCAACGGTCACCGTCGATCAGGACGCAGGCACCTTGAACATGACGCTCGATGTGGGCGGATTCGTATTTGGCGCAGCGGACCCCGATCCCGTCGAGATCGTGCTCGATCTGACAGCTGAACCGCCCTTCGGCTACACAGGCGGGCTCCTTGGGGAGGTCGAGGTGGTCTTTGAAGCCGACGGGTCGTTCACGGTGGATGCCCCCGAGGTGACCTCGGAGGGGATCGCATCGATGACGATCACAGGGACGCTCACTCCTGCAAGCCTCGATGCGACCTACGAGATCGTCTTCGAGGGTGAAGGTGGCGCTGAGGGAGTGATCGAGGTGGCGAAGGGCTGAGGCGAGGCTCCCGGGAGTCAGCCGCCGTCGGGGTCGAAGGCGCCGCCGGATGATTCGTCGCGGAGGAATCGCTCGATCTCGACGGCGAGGTCCTCACCTGAGATCACCTCGTCCTCGGCGTCCGCGAGCGACTCCATGCGCTCGACGATTGCCTTGGCCTGGGGCTGAGCGTCGACGATCGTGTCGAGTTGGCGACGCTGGTCGCGTGCTTCGCCCACGAGTGACCCGAGCGGGATGTCGACGCCGAGGTGGCGGGACAGGCGCTCGACGATGCCGACCACAGCCGGGTAGTAGGTGGTGCCGATGTACGTGGGCACCCGCGCCCAGAACCCTGCTGTCGGGATCCCCGCATCACTGAGCGCCTTGCTGACGACGTTGGACACAGACGCGGGGACCCTGAGCGTGCCGTCGGGGAAGTTGGCATCCACTCCGATCAGGTCTGGTCGGGAGGCAGTCGTGACCACCGACGTCGGCCTGGTGTGCGCCGTCGCCCAGGGGATGCCGCCGATTGCCACGTGCTCCACGACGCCCAGGCGTTTGGCCAGGTCGATGACGCTCTCCGAGAATGCCCGCCAACCCCAATTCGGCTCCGGACCCGACAGCACCAGGATGTCGCGATCATCCAGCGACTTGTGCCTGACCGTCACGGCGGGCCAATCGATCTCCGTGATGATGCCCTCGTCGAACTCGACAACCGGGCGGTTGACCCGGTAGTCGAAGAGGGCCTCGGCGTCAAAGGTCGCGATGACCTCGGAGCCCTGAGCGAGGTGGTCGGCCGTCGCCATGCCTGCCGACCCGGCACTCACCCAACCGTCGAAGGCGGCAACGAGCGCGGGTGCTCGCAGCGGTCCGGGGTCGGTCAGTTCGAAGTGTGTCATCGGGAGCGGAAGGGTAGGCCGCCGAGGAAGATCAGGTCACCGGGACCGCGATCTCCAGGTCGACCACCTCTATCCCCGACCCGTCGAGTTCGACCCGCAACTCATCAGGAGTTCCTGCCAGGATCGGGAATGTGCCGTAGTGCATCGGTATCACCGTCGCGACACCGAGCATCCGGGCCGCCCGGGCTGCACCCACGGGCCCCATGGTGAAGTGCCCGCCGATGGGCAGCAGGGCGATGTCGGGTGTCGACATCTCCCCGATCAGTGTCATGTCTCCGAAGACGGAGGTGTCACCGGCGTGGTAGATCGTCGGCCCTCCGGGGAAGGCCAGGACCCAGCCGCCGGCTTCCCCGCCGGCGACGATTCCCGTCTCGCCGCTGATGCCGGAGGAGTGCACGGCGTCGGTCATGGTCGCCGCGATGTCGCCGGGCCCGGCGACGGTGCCGCCCTTGTTGGCTCCGACCATCGACGTGACGCCGGCCCCTTCGAGGTGCACCGCGATCTCATGGATGCAGAAGATCTGGGCACCGAGCGCAGCCAATTCCATCGTGGAGCCGAAATGATCGAAGTGGCCGTGTGTCAGGTAGACGGCGTCGACCCGATCCGGATGGTGCTCGGAGTCGGGGCAGGAAGGGTTCCCCTCCAGCCACGGGTCGATGTACGCGATCGTTCCGTCGGGGGTCTTCAGCCGGAAGGCTGCATGGCCGAGCCAGGTCAATTCGAGGCCGTTGAGGTCCATTGCGTCTCCCTCGTTGCTCCGTGGCCCGAGCCTACGCGGACCCGCCGTGGGCAGGGGAGGGGCGGAGGCTGTTGAGGGTGCGCCGGTCCCGTGTGAACACCCAGATGGGTACCGCGATCAGCGCCGCGCCCGCCAGCGTCACCAGGGGGAATCCCCCGACGCTCAACAGCACTCCGGACGCGAGGCTGGCGAGTGCTGCCGACGACCAGACGACGGAGTCGGCGAGGCCCTGCAGGCGAATCCGCGCGTCGACGTCGTCGCCCGTGGCGAGCAGGGCGCTCCCTGCGACGAAGCCGAAGTTCCATCCCAGGCCGAGGAGGAACAAGGCGACAACGAGAAGAACCGTGTCGTCTCCCGCCGCCACAGATGCCATGAGTGCCGACAGGACCAGGATCGCCTGGCCGGCGAGGATCACTGGGATCCTCCCGACCCTGTCCGCCATCCACCCTGTGAGCGGCGACATGGCGAACATGCCGAGGGTGTGCGCCGAGATCACCAGGCCGACTCCGCCAAGGTCGATTCCGGCGTTGCGGATGTGGATGGGGGCCATCGCCATGATCACCACCATCACGAACTGGCCGATCACCAGCGAGACGATGGCGAATCTGGTGACCGGTGCCGTCAAAGCGTCCCGGAGGCGTGCCCGCGGCCGGCCGGCCCCCACCTTGGGAGCGGCTGCGAGCGACAGGGGGTCGGGCCGGAGCATGGTGTGCAGGACGATCGCTGCGATCACGGCGACCGCGGCGGTCACCGCATACGGGCCGGCCAGTCGCTCGATGCCGATGCGTTCGGCGAGGTCACCCATGGGGTCGAGCAGCGCCGGTCCCGCTACCGATCCGATGGTGCCGGCCCACACGATCAAGGCCACTGCGCTCGAGGCGCGGGCCGGGCCTGCGACGTCGGCTGCGGCGTAGCGAGCCATCCGGTCGGCACTGTTGCCTGCACCGAAGACCACGAGTGCCACCAGCAGCAGCGGAAAGGATCCGGCCACCACTGCGGCGAAGGAGCCCACGGCGCCGACCAGCGTCACCAACTGCCCGATGACCAGCCCGGGGCGGCGGCCCTTCGATGCCATCAGTGCTGCGGTGGGACGGGTTCCGAGTGCGGTGCCGACGATGGCGAGGGCCGCGGGTAGTCCGGCGAGCGTCGCCGACCCGAGCATGTCCTTGGTGACCAGGGTCGTGACGGTGATCGCTGCAATGAACCCCGTCCGGGTGAGGCCCACACCGGCAAACAGCGTCGCGAGCAGGCGGCGTCGTGTACCGGGAGATGTCTCAGGCATCGGGCGAGTGTAGAGAGCGGTAGCCTCCGGCCTGCGAGAGGAGTCGAGATGTCGTGCCCCCTACGAGTGGGCCTGCAACTTCCAGAAGTCGAGCGTGAGGTCCGCTGGCCCGAAGTGCGCGAGATGGCGCTGCTCGCCGAGGCGGTCGGGTTCGATTCGCTGTGGTTGGGCGATCATCTGCTCTACAGGGATACGCGGGATCGGGCGACGGGCCCCTGGGAGGCATGGACGTCGCTCGCAGCGCTGGCCGAAGCCACGTCACGGGTCACCATCGGACCTCTGGTGGCAGCGACGGCCTTCCACGCTCCCGCGATGCTGGCGAAGATCGCATCGACGGTCGATGAGATATCGGGCGGCCGCCTGATACTCGGCCTCGGTGCCGGTTGGAATGAGACGGAGTTCCGTGGCTTCGGGTTCCCCTACGACCGCCGGGTCGATCGATTCGCCGAGGCCTTCACCATCATTCGAACGCTGCTGCGCACCGGCGACTGCGAGTTCGACGGCGAGTTCTACCGCGTGGAGCGCTCGGCACTGCGGCCCCGCGCTGCCGAAGGTCGCCCGCCCATCATGATCGGGTCGATTGGCCCGAGGATGCTGTCGCTGACGATGCCGTATGCAGATTCGTGGAATGCGTGGCATGCCTGGTTCGGGAACCGGCCCGATGGTCTGGCCCCGCTGCGGGCGAAAGTGGATGCGGCGTGCCTGGCCGCAGGGCGCGATCCCGCCGAGGTAGAGCGGACGGCGGCGGTTTTGGTCGCCACTCCGGAAGGGATCGGGCGCAAACAGGGAGGCGACGAGCCCCGATCGACGGCGTCCGGCGCCGACCAACCCATCACAGGGACGCCTCAGGAGATAGCGGTCACACTCCATGGCTTCGCCCGGGCCGGGTTGGCCGAAGTGCAGGTGGTACTCGACCCGATCACCTTCGAGTCGATCGAGTGGATGCGTCCGGTTCTCGAGTCACTCGACGCCTAGCGCGCCACCTCGACATTGCGGCGAACGGGGCGACCGGCCAGAAGGCGGCAGGGAGACGCGAGAGGACGACGAGGGTCGCCGTGCGGCCGGTCAGCACCTCTCCGGGATCATCGGATCCCGGGCGATCGACGAGGGTCACCGGATCGGCGCCCGACTCCCACTCGATCCGGAATCTGCCGAGCCAATCGAGCAGCGCGACTGCGCGGCCCAGTCGTGTCGCGTTGCGATCAGCGGGATCCAGGATGAGTGTCCTGTCCCTGGATGACGGCGTGACCCAGATGATCAGAGCCGCCAAGCCGATCAGCGAGAAGACCTGCACCTGGGCCGTTGCCTGGATGGTGATGTGGAAGGCGATCGCACACCAGATGGCGGCCGGCCTGGTCTTCCTGAACAGCAGACCGAGGCCGATGAACACCTCGGTGAGGACTATGACCTTGGCGAGCCACCCCATCACGGTGGCATTGGCCAGGGTGTCCATGACCCAGTCGGGCACGCCCCGGGATGCTGCGAGATCGGCATGCTCCTCGATCCGGAGTCGCAGCACCAGACCGCTCCACCAATCGCCGTCGATCACTTTGGAGAGCCCACTGGCCGTGTAGATGACGGAGGCCTCGAATCGCATCAGGAGCAGGGGCCACAGCGGCCCGATCGGCCCCAGGCGGGGGAGACCGCGCCACCGTCGGATCACAGCATCGAGCGATCCGACCCGACCTACCGGGAGTAGAGCGATGCCCACCAGGATCGCCGTGAGGTATGCCCTGTTGTGGTGGAAGTGGGTCGTCGACAAGAAGAGGTTCCATGCGATCAGGACGGCCACCACGGCGGCCGCCGACCTGGTGAACAGGCCCACCGAGAGCATCACCGCGGCGGCGACTGCGATCCAGAGGGCCACGGCATACGCCGTCCCGCCGATCGCGGGATACCAGTCCGCGTAGAGGACGTGGAAGCGCTCATCCCAGGTCACGCCTGCAGCGGCCGAATCCAGAAATGGCCGGAGATGGAGGAGCACGGCGATGCCGGCCACGATCCGCAGTGGAACGAGGGCGGTCATGTCTCCCCGTCCATCGAGCCAATGATCGGCGGTGGTGCGGGTCCGTAGGAGCGTGGTCATGGCGCCGCCCCGGTTCGGTCGGGACTGGAGAAGACCACATGGAACGGCCCTCGCCCGTTGGGCCAGTAGGTGACCAGGGCCTCGATGCGCAGGGTCTCGGTGTCGTTCGGCGTGTTCGCCGCAACCCACGCCACTGCCTGCTCGAAGTGGTGCAGGGTCCCGTCGAGGCCTGCCGTGGCGTGCTGCCTGTGGAAGGGAGACGACAGCGGCGATCCGACGAGATCGCCCCAGCGATACCCGCCCGGCCATTCGGCGGTGATGTCGATTCGCTCGCCATCACTGGTGACCCTGACGATCTCCGCCTGCCACTCGCTGGACTCGGGGAACATCTGGTACCCGTAGATCGCAAGCGGGGCGTGATACGCCCTGACCAGCAGGGTGAGTTGCAGTCCGATCACCAGGATCACGATGACCCTGCGGGCTATGCGCGCTGTGTCTGCAGTCACGCGCCCATGATGGCGCATTTGGTGACGGCCGGTCCCGACGGGTCCCGGTGGACAGGGGCCGTGGGCGGCACCGATGCCCCGCCGGAATCTAGTGCCCCGACCACAAACGTTTGCCGCGTTCACGACGGCCAGATGACGCCCCCGGCTGTGTCCTCGTCCTCGACGCACGGTGAAGTGCGTCCACGTCCTGCGTCCTTGCCGGATG
>JABMPV010000372.1 GCA_013202595.1 bacterium | reverse complement strand
GTGCTGATCAGAGTGGCGAGGGCGCCCAACCCCGCGATCACCGTTACGCCCACCTTCACGATCACAGCGACGGAATCCGAGGCAGCGCGCACCCACGGAAGAGCGTCCACCATGAACCAGCCGCCGACGCCGATCGCAACCCAGAACAACGTCAGGCCCCGTGCTGTCGTGAGGCCGCGCTCGTCGATGAGGCGTTTGCTCACGACCGCCTTGGACGCCGCCGCGGTGAATGCTGAGTAGGTCGCTGCATTGGCGACAGCGTCCTCCCTGATGCGCTTTCGGAACTCCGTCAGCGGCTGAGGGCCATCTGCCAGGACCCTGTCGACCACGGTCTCGACGTTGCGCTCGTATCCCCGCATCGACTCGACGGGTGTGCCGGGGGCGATCTCCAGGTCTGTGATGGTCTCCCGCTTGAGGCCGCCCCAGGTCTTGCGCTCGACCGATACCGGGTGGGCGGCGTAGACCCCGCGGCGGATCAGGTCGAACAACGTTGCCGTGAAGGCGGTCTCATCGACACTGCCCTGAGACAGCAGAGCAGCGACGGCTGCCGGTTCGAGATCGCTCGGCGGGGCGTGCTCGTACCGCTGATCGAATTTGGTCCGCGGTTCCTTGCCGAACAGGGCCCACGCTCCGATCAGTGACGCCGGGATGAGCGCCGCGATGCCCGCGAGGAGTCCGACGGATGGTGCCACCCAATCGTCGAGGGCTTCGACCCGCGCCGATTCGGCGTCTTCGTCTGCCAGGATCCCGGCCAGACCGGTGCCCGACCGAACCGTCGCCCCATTCGTGGAACTCAGCGCCGCCCTCGGGATCACCACTCGCATTTCGACCCACTGATGGGCCGGCACACCACGTGCGATGAGATCGGGGGAGATGCCATCCGATCCCAGCGAGGTCTCTCCGTCGACCGTTCCGGGGTGGCCGAAGACGAGAACCTCACCGCTCGATGGGGACCCCGGCACGAGCATGAACGCAGTGAGGCGATCGATACCCGTGACCCATTCGTCTCCCCATACCCTGAAGTTGACGTCCACGACGTCGTCGTAGGCGACCGCCACTCCCGACAGTCGGTACGTGACGGTGAAGGTGCGCTGCTCGTTCGTGGCCCGGTAGTGCCACACCACCCTCGTCCTCGATCCGAGGTCATCGACCCCGAATGTGCCCGGGTCGCCCGAAGAACCGAGGACCGTCGATGCCCCCGATGTGAAGGCAGCACCGTTCTCCGAGACGGCGACGTTGCGAACCCTTTCTCCCGAGCGCGTCGGGATGTCCCGGAAGGCCCCGGAGAACGATCCATCGAATGAGAAGGTGATCTGCTCGGTGACAGAGAGGCTTCCGTCGGCCTCGACCACCACGCCGATCACGGCCGTTGGCAGGTCGTATGACTTGGCGAAGGCCGGCGCCGCAGGAACGATCAGCGCGAGGGTGACCGCGGCCGTGAGGATGGAGAGTCGTCGCACCACTGGTCTCAGAAGGCGACCGGGGGCACGGCCCTGGCGTCGTTCTCTACCTCGAAGTACTCCCTGGCCTTGAACCCGGCGATGCCGGCGACCAGATTGGTCGGCACGGTCTGGACGGCGTTGTTGTAGCCGAGCACGGTGTCGTTGTAGATCTGACGCGCCACGGCGATCTTGTTCTCTGTGTCCGAGAGATCGGCCTGGAGAGCCTGGAAGTTCTCGCTCGCTCGCAGTTCGGGATATTGCTCCGCCAGGGCGAACAACCGGCGCAGCATGCCTCCGAGGAGGCCTTCGGCTTCTGCCTGCTCTGCAACAGTCCCTGCGGCCTGGGCTGCCGACCGCGCCTCCACGACGGCCTCGAAGGTCTCGCGCTCGTGACCGGCGTATCCCTTGACGGTCTCCACCAGGTTGGGGATGAGGTCGTAGCGGCGCTTCAACTGGACATCGACCTGCGACCAGGCGTTGTCCGAGCGGTTGCGCAGGCGGACCAGACGGTTGTAGATGGCGATGCCGCCGAGGGCGAGCAGCGCGATGACGGCGATGATGATGATCCAGGTCATGGCGGCATGGTATCCGCAGACGACCCGGCGCTACCATCGCCGCCGTTCGTCTTCCTGGAGGATCCTTGTTCGATCTTGCCACTGCAGCCGTCGAGGGTGCGCTCGCCGCAGGAGCCACGTATGCCGACGCACGCTCGATGCTTCGCCGCGATGAAGCCATCGATGTGCTCAATGCACGCGTCCAGCGTGTCGACCGATCGGAGTCGGCCGGGGTCGGGGTTCGGGCCCTGATCGGCTCATCATGGGGCTTCTACGCCGTCGCCGACCTCGACCATGCCTCTGCCCGTGACGCGGGCGCCATGGCTGCCGCCATTGCCAAGGCATCCGCCGAGGTGCCGGGCACCCCGATGCCGCTTGCCGACGTCCCGGTCACTGAGGACACATATGTGACGCCCCATGTCGAGCCGCCGTTCGACGTGCCTCTCTCCGAAAAGGTCGACATGCTCATTGGTGTCACCGAGACGATGCTGGAGGTCGAGGGGATCGCCCTGGCGCGCGGCTCCCTGCAGTTCTGGGAATCCGACACCTGGTTCGTCTCGTCGCAGGGCCACCGCATCCACCAGAAGATCATCGAGTCCGGTGGGGGCTTCGATGCAACGGCCATCGCTGAGTCGGAGACCCAGCGCCGGTCGTACCCGCAGTCGTTCGGGCAGTTCGAGACGGGTGGCTACGAGGTCATCCGCCGCTGGGACTTCCCGGGCAACGCCTACCGGATCGCGGTGGAGGCCTCCCAGTTGCTCACCGCCGCAGATTGCCCGTCTCTGGAGACATCGCTCATCCTCGAGAGCAGCCAATTGGCACTCCAGATCCATGAGTCGGTCGGCCATGCCATCGAACTCGATCGAATCCTCGGATGGGAGGCGGCGTTTGCAGGCACCTCACATCTCGAACTCTCGAAGCTCGGTTCGCATCGCTATGGATCGGGGCTCATGAACATCACGGCCGACGCCACCATCCC
The DNA here is from genome assembly GCA_013202595.1 of bacterium. Classification (GTDB taxonomy): domain Bacteria; phylum Actinomycetota; class Acidimicrobiia; order Spongiisociales; family UBA11373; genus JABMPV01. The sequence continues at coordinate 1,948 of JABMPV010000372.1, read as the reverse complement.
CGGTGCTCTTGGCACATTCGGGTACGACGACGAGGGCACCCCGGCGCAGCGGGTGAGCATGGTCGACGAGGGGATCTGGGTCGGCGTGCTCAGCGGGAGAGACTCTGCCGCGGTCGCCGGTGTCGCCCCCGGAGGCATGGTCCGGGGAGACAGCTACGCACGGCTGCCCATGGTGCGCATGACCAACGTCGGCCTGCTCGCAGGTGACTCGTCGCTCGAGGAGATCATCGCCGAGACGTCCAGAGGCATCTACATGGCGACCAACCGATCCTGGTCCATCGACGACAAGCGCCTCAATTTCCAGTTCGGCTGTGAGATCGCCTGGGAGGTAGAGAACGGGAAACTGGGCAGAATGCTCAAGAACCCGACATATACCGGCATCACGCCTGTGTTCTGGGGTGGCCTGGACATGCTTGCCGGTGGTGACGAATGGGTGCACTGGGGCACACCCAACTGCGGGAAAGGCCAGCCGATGCAGGTGGCCCACACAGGGCATTCCGCCGCACCGGGACGGTTCTCCAACGTGAGAGTGGGGGTGCTGGGATGATCGATCCCCATGCCATTGCAGACAGGGTCGTCGAGATGATCGGCGACAGGGCCGAGGCAGAAGTCGTCGTCGGAGCGGGCGTGTCGGCGCTCACCCGATTTGCCGACTCGTTCATTCACCAGAACGTCGGCAACGCCTATCAGGACGTCAGCCTGAGGGTCGCCGTCGACGGTCGGGTCGCCTCCGGTGCGGTGGACCGGTCGGATGACGAAGGTCTCATGAACCTGGTCGACAACACCCTCGAGGTTGCCGGGCTGATGCCCGTCGACGATCAGTGGCCCGGGCTCGCATCGCCGGCTCCGGCCGCCGAAGTGGAGCACTGGGACGATGTAACGGCTTCGGCCTCTCCCGAGGAGCGTGCTGCGGTCGTCAAGGCCTTCGTCGACGCCGGGCAGGGATATGAAGCGGCCGGATACTGCGAGACCGCAGCCGGCGCCACGGCATTCGCCAATACGCTGGGTCAGAGGTTGTCGGGGCGGTCCACGCGGGCGACGGTCGACGGCATCCACCGGACGGCCACCAGTGCCGGATCGGCTCACCAGACCGGCCCGGGACTCGCCGCTCTCGATGGCGCGGCCGCGGGCAAACTGGCGGCCGATCGGGCCCGGCGGGGCATGGACGCCTACGACATCAAACCCGGTGAGTACGAGGTCGTGCTCGGACCGGAGGCCGTGGCAACGATGGCCATCTTCCTCGCCTTCTACGGCTTCAACGCCAAACAGGTCCTCGAAGGCCAGTCCTTCGTGGATCTCGGCGCCCAGCAGTTCGACGGGGCGCTCTCGATTTGGGATGACCCGCTCGCCGAGGGCGGGCTCGGCATCCCGTTCGACACAGAGGGGACGCCCCGGGTGCCTCTCGACCTCATCCGCGACGGGGTCACCATGGGGATCACCCACGATCGCCGCACTGCCGCCCGCCTGGGCGGAGAGTCGACGGGCCACGCCTTCCCCGGAAGCGCTCTCTACGGTCCGATCGCTGCGTCGCTGGTGATCGATGCGGGAGACGATCCTGTCGAGCATCTCATAGCCGATGTCGATCGCGGCATCTACGTGGCCACGTTCAACTACTGCAGGGTGCTCGATCCCAAGAGCCAGGTCGTCACGGGTCTGACCCGCAACGGCACGTTCATGATCGAGAACGGTCGGATGACCGGAGCCGTCACCAACATGCGCTTCACCCAGTCGTTCGTCGAGGCCTTTGGCCCCGGGAGGGTGCTCGGTGTCGCCGACGACCTCCGGTTCGCCGACTGCGAGTTCGGAGCCGGCATGGTGCAGGCTCCCACCATGAGGCTGGCCGGGTTCAACTTCACCGGCGGGGCGGATGGCTGAGAGCGGCACCACTGCCCTGGTGATGGTCCACTGTCAGGTGGGCTTCGTCGAAGGGATCGAAGGCCTCGGCAAG
>JABMPV010000371.1 GCA_013202595.1 bacterium | reverse complement strand
CGAAGCCGTAGAAGGCCAGGTCTCCGAAGCCGTAGAAGGCCAGGTCCAAGGGGCGATCGAGGACCTCGCTGCCGAAGTGGAGGACGACGACACCGCCTGAACCGCATCACAGCAACCGTAGACCGCCCGGCCGCCACAAACGGTCGGGCGGTCTACGCTGCGGCGCCGTGAAAGCCATCGCCGTCCTGTTCGGGTTCCTCTCCGCGATCGTCGTGGGGGCGATCGTCTTGTTCACCATCGGAGAGGTTGCAGCGATCCTGGCGTTCGTCGCCTTGCTGTCGGTTGCTCTCTATGCCATCGCGGCACCGCGAAGCCAGGCGGGAGTCATCGCGGGGCTGATGATCGTGACCTTCCTGGTCGGCTCCGGCTACGTGGTGATCCAGGCCGTAGCCATCGTCTCCGCACTCACCACGACAGAGGGCCCGGCCGATCCTGCCGACGAAGACGCCCTGGCTGCGGCCACGGACAAGATCGACGCCTTCGACGCCGACGGTGGATTCCGCCTGGAGTTGCTCGAAGACGAGATCGAGGCGGTCATCCAGGACGGCCTCGGATCGGGTGACATCCCGCTCAAGTCGATCCAGATCGACATCGTCGACGGAGAAGACGACGAGCCGGGCATCCTCGAATTCACCGGCGAGTTCAAGAGCGGCACTCTCGACATCGAGGGAGCGGTCACCGCACGACTCGAGTCGGGGGCCGTGCAGATCGAATTGGTCCGGGCCGACCTGGGCTCGCTCACCCTTCCCGGGATCGCAGAAGGCGCGATCGAGGACCTCGTCGAGTCTGTGGCAGACCTCAACCAGGCCCTCGCCGACAACCAGGCCGACGTGCAGTCCGTGGTGCTGGCCGATGATCGACTGCTGATCACCGGCACCCAGGGTGGAGGCGCCACACTCACTGCAGGCACCTTGCTCACCGCTCTGACCGATCAGGCGGCCAACATCGGAACCGCCATCGAGGCCCCGCCCGAGGTCCTCGGACCGGGTGTCGTCGACTCGCTCTCGGCCGATGGGCCCAGCTACTACGTCGCCCTCGGCGACTCGCTCGCATCCAATGACGGCGTGGAGTCGCCCCGCGATGGGTACGTGTCGCGTTTCCACCGCTACCTGCTGGACGAGGACGATGTCTCGTACGGATTGCGGAACTTCGGGATCTCCGGCGAGACGACCGGAACCCTGATCCGGGGAGGGCAATTGGGGGATGCTCTCGACTTCATGCTCGACCACGACACCCCGTACGTCACCATCGACATCGGCGGCAACGACCTCCTCGGCCACCTCGGCTCGGGTGACTGCACGGACGATCTCGACAGCGCACTCTGCCAGCACCGCATCGCATCGACCTTCGTGTCGTACGAGGAGAACCTGATCTTCATCCTCGACTCGATCCAGGCGGCGGCACCGGAGGCCACCGTCATCTTCATGAACACCTACAACCCGTTCTCACTCGGATTCGGGGCAGCCGTCGGATTGGAGACCACGTCCAATCAGGTCCTCACGGATTTCAATGCGCTCGCCGCCCGCATCGCGGAAGACCGTGGAATCCTGGTGGCCGACTCCTTCACACCGATGCAGGGAACGACTGCAGCGACCACCCACATGCTGGATCCGGTGCCCGACATCCACCCCCTCGCCATCGGGTTCGACATCCTTGCGCAGTCGCTGGTCGAGGCGCTCACCGGCTGATTTCGTCTGCTGGTCTGGTCTCCGCCCCCCGTCTACGATTATCGGTGATGCCCAACGATTCCCGGACCGACCGACGCCGTACCAAGGCCTATCTCAAGGGCGATTTCAAACTCGACAAGGTCGGCGAGCGCCAGATGACCAGGGTGCTGTTCGACCCCGGGCGCAAGGCCGCCATGGACTTCTCCTCGAAGTCCGGCTGCACCGTCGCCGTGAAGATGTTCCTGCGCCAGATGGGCCTGCTCGAGGAGGCCGTCGAGTACCACCCCTGGATTCACCGGTACCGCCGCGATGTCTTCTACGGGAACCACCCCACCACACCCGCGGACGTGCTCGACAGGTCCAACGACCTGTTCAAAGTCGTGCGAGATCCTTACACGAGAGTGGTCAGTTCCTTCCGATACGCATCGCGCGCCAATCTCCAGCGCGGCCGCAGGCTGGCCGACGGCACCAGCGACAACACCAAGAAGACCCGGGTGATCGAAGCCCTCGGCCTCGACGATGTCTCGCAACTCTCGTTCCGTCGCTTCCTCGACTACCTCGAATCCATCGATCTCAGCCGCGGTGACAGCCATCTCATGCGCCAGGTCAGGTGTATGAATTGGAGGGCCTGCGCCAACCCATCGTCTGCCGCCTCGAGTCGCTGGCTGCGGACGTCGCGGCATTCAACAAGGAGACCGGCCAGGGATTCGACCCCGAGGGGCTCACATCGACTCATCACGCCGCAATCGACCCCGAAAAGGGTCAGTTCGCCGGTGATCTCACATGGGCCGAGATGGAAGGCACACTCCCCCAGTACTGGCACTTCTACGACACCGAGTCGTTGGAACGGGTCACGAACCTGTACCGCGACGACATCGAGACGTATGGCTACGAGTTCCCCTGGCCCGAGGTCATCTAACGCCCGGCGCGGTAGCCATCACGGGAAGTGCCCGACGCCGGCTACCGACCCGCCTAACCTCCTCCATCAAACCGATAACCGGGGAGGACATCCGGATGTGGGGTAACAGATTGCGTGGCCTCGCCCTGGCCATTTCCATGGTCTTGGTGCTTGGCGCATGCGGCGACGATGACGCGGGCAGTGGATTCGACTCCACCTCGCGAAATGCGTACATGACGGGCTGTTTGGAAGATGGCAACGAGGCCTTCTGCAGTTGCACGCTCGACGAGTTCGAGCAGCGCTACAGCCAGGACGAGTTCGAAGCACTCGCCCTCGAACTGAGCAACCCCGACGAGGCGCCCGAGGCCTTTGTCGAGGTCATCCTCATGTGCATCAGCGAGTTGGACGGCTAGATTCCGCCGACCCAACCGATCGATATTCCATGTGGTCCCGGGGATCCCCGGGGCCACAACTCGTTGCAGGATCGGCGCCAACCGCTAGGGTCCCGGGATTCCCGGGAAGGAACACAGCACAATGATCAAGCGCACAGGGTTGTTCATCCTGGTCGCCCTCGCACTCGTCACCGCAGCGTGCGGCGATGACAACGGCGGCCTCATCACAACCACATCACAGACTTCGGCCACGACCGCCGCCCAGGCCTCCGGAGAGCGCTACTCCGCAGGAGTTCGAGATTCCTACCTCGAGGGCTGCCTGGAAGATGGCAACGAGGCTGCATGTGAGTGCACGATGGAGGAATTCGAGTCCCGGTACACCGAGACCGAGTTCGTTCGCCTGGCCCTCGACAACGCCGATGCCGAAGAGATCCCCGACGAATTCCTCGGCGTCATCCTCGCCTGTTTCGATCAGTTCGCCCCGGGCGATGGTGGCGGCAGCACCGACGCAGGAGGCAGCACCGACGGAGGAGGCACCTACCCCGATGAGTTCCGTGACGGGTATCTCGAGGGCTGTCTCGCAGACGGGACCCCCGGCTTCTGTGAGTGCACGCTGCGTGAGTTCGAATTGTCGTTCAGTCTCGAGGACTTCATCGGACTCGCCGCAGGCCTAGAAGACGGCGCCATGCCCGATGAACTGCTCCCGATCATCACCACTTGCCTGTCGGAGGCATAGAGGGTCCCGGGACGAGTCGATGAGTGGGCCGGGCCGTTGGGCCCGGCCCACTCGCGAAAACCATTCCGGCCCCCGCCTTGGTATCGAGCCCCTCCGTGAGGTAGAAAGGGGCCCGAGCCGCCCGTTCCTACTTCCCCAGGGCACTTCCCCGCTCGACCGGCTGTTTTTGGCCTGTCCTTGACGGCCCGACACGCGTGTAATTACAATCGTGTGTCCGACACAAGATCAGGTAGCCCACACCGGGGCAAACCACAACATCTTGTGGTTGAGGAGGATTCGGCCGGGGTCACCGCCCCGGCCGTAACCGACGCTGGAGGTCGGTTGCATGAAGGATAAGGAAGTCGTCTGCACACCGCGCAGCGACTTCGCCAGGCCAGGGACAGTCGTTGTGTGACGACATAGGGATCGGGAGGATCGACAAGTGACAACGGGCAACGGATTGCGGATCACCCGCCTGTTCACCAAGCCTGGTGAGGACCCCCTAGACGGGGTCGAGTGGGCTTCGCGAGATACCCGCATCACCAATCCGGACGGCTCGATCGTCTTCGAGTTGACCGGCGCCGAGATCCCGACCGGTTGGTCGCAGGTCGCCGCCGACATCATGGTCTCCAAGTACTTCCGTAAGGCAGGCGTCCCCCAGCACGATGAGAACGGCGAACCGCTCCTCGATGATGACGGTGATCCGGTCGTCGGACCGGAGCAGTCGAGCCGCCAGGTGTTCAACCGTCTCACCTCCACATGGCGCTGGTGGGGCCAGCGTCACGGGTACTTCGCCTCAGAGGCAGATGCCCAGGCATTCGAGGACGAACTCTCCTACATGCTCGTCACCCAGATGGCCGCACCGAACTCCCCGCAGTGGTTCAACACCGGCCTCAACCACGCCTACGGTCTGACCGGCCCTTCGCAGGGTTTCTGGTATGTCGACCCCGACACCGGCAGCGTCGTCCCCTCCCCCGACTCGTACACCCGGCCGGCACCGCACGCATGCTTCATCCAGGCAGTCACCGATGACCTCGTCAACGACGGCGGAATCATGGACCTCTGGACCAGGGAAGCCCGCCTCTTCAAGTTCGGCTCGGGCACCGGCACCAACTTCTCGACGCTGCGAGCCTCGAACGAGTCACTCTCGGGTGGCGGGCGATCGTCGGGTGTCATGTCCTTCCTCAAGATCGGCGACCGCGCCGCTGGCGCCATCAAGTCGGGCGG
>JABMPV010000370.1 GCA_013202595.1 bacterium | reverse complement strand
CTTCGAGCCGGGTGTGACCGTCGTCGTCGGTCCCAACGGTTCGGGCAAGTCCAACCTCGTGGACGCTGTCGCGTGGGTGATGGGAACCCAGGCCACAACGAGCCTGCGGACCCAGCAGATGTCCGATGTGATCTTCGCCGGGACGGTCATGAGACCGGCGCTCGGCAGGGCCGAGGTCTCCATCACCCTCGACAACGCCGACGGCAAACTGCCCCTCGACCTCGCCGATGTCACCATCACAAGGCGCCTCTATCGCGACGGGACCTCCGAATACGCCATCAATGGCACGACGTGCCGGCTGCTCGACATCCAGGAACTCCTCAATGACGGCGGGATCGGCCGGCACCAGCACGTCCTGGTGGGGCAGGGCAGGGTCGATGCCGTCCTCAATGCCGGTCCCGACGAGCACAGGGCGGTCATCGAAGAGGCTGCCGGTGTCACCAAGCATCGCCAGCGCAGGGATCGTTCCATTCGCAGGCTGGAAGCCACCGACCTGGATGTGCTGCGCCTCGGCGATCTGCTGGGCGAGCAGCACAAGCGAATGCGCCCCCTCAAGCGTCAGGCCAACGCGGCTCTCCGCTACGACGGGGTCAAGGCCGAATGGCTGGCACTGCGTCTGTGGCTCGGTGGGGAGGCTCTGCGGACCACCGGAGGCCGCATCGAGACCGTCGCAGCGGAGGAAGCCGCATTGCGGGCTGCTCTGGCAGCCGATGAGACCGGTCTGGCAGCCGCCGTGGAGCGACTCACGGTGCTGCACCGGGATGCCGGCGAGACCGGTCGCTCTCTCGACAGGGACACCGCGGCGGCCGCTCGTCTGGAGACCGCAGCCGAACGCCTGGCAGGAACGGCCAGAGTGGCCAGAGAGCGCCGCGTGGCGCTCACAAACAGACTCGAGGGCACGGGGGAGCGTCGCAGCGACCTGGTGACCGAGGCCGATGACCTGAGGGCGCGGATCACCCGCACCGTCGTCGAAGAGCGTGAGGCCAGAGTCGTGGCCGATCGCCAGGAGATCGCCCTGCGCAGTCTCGAAGACGAGGAGCGGTCCCTCGCCGAGCAGGACGGCCTGCCTGCAGAGGGTGTCGTCGCTACGTTGCGCGGCGACCTGGCGGCGCTCGAGGCCGCAGAGCGCAGAGACTCCCGCGAGGTCGAATCGACCGAGCAGCGTAAGGCCGTCGTCGATGCCAAGATCGCTGAGGACGAGGTAGAGGCCGCCCGGCTCAAGGGAGAGATCCAGAGGGCCGACGCCTCGCTCGACCCCGCCAGGGAGCGCTACGACGCCACTGCAGCCGACCGCTCGGCGGTCCAGGCCGGTCTCGACGCTGCGGACACCGAGGTCGCCGAGTCCAGGGTCGCAGTCGCATCAGCCGCAGCCCGGCTCGAGGCCTTGACGGCTGCGGCCGCCGGCGCCGCCGATCAGGCCGCCGCCGATCACGCCGTGTCGCTCGAAGCCGTCATCGGTCCGGTGGTCCCCTTGCTCGACGTTCCCGAATCGCTCGCGGCCGCGGTCGACGCGGCCCTCGGTGTGTGGAGTACGGCGTTCGCCGTATCCGATCCCGATCGTGTCGACGAGGTCATCGCTTCTTTGAAGGCCGCAGGACACGGGGGCATCACGGTGGTAGGAGGCGCACCCGCCGTGGCCGATCGCACCCCCGGATCGAGCCGCCTCGTCGACCGGCTCGGCCCCAGGGCCGACAGGGCACTTGCAGAAGCACTTCTCGGTGATGTTGCCGTGGCGTCCGATTGGTCGGAGGCGCGCGAGATCGCCCGCAGGGACCCGGGCCTCAGGGTGGTCACCGTCGATGGCGATCTCGTCACTTCGGCCGGAGTCCGGATCGCTCATCCCGAAGATGCAGGCATCGTCGCCGTCGAGGCGGCAGGCGTCGCAGTCGAACGCTCCGAGATCAGGCTGGCCAGGGCGATCAGTCGCCAAACCGCTGCCCGGAGGGCATTCGAATCTGCCCGGGTTGTCGAGCGCGACGCTCTCGAAGCCGTGGAGACGGTGGAGACGGTGATCGCCGGTGCAGCCGAGGCACTTCGCCTCATCGAGAGGGCGGCTGCCGAAGCCCGTGCCGAGGCCAGCCGGCTCGCCGATCGCAGGTCGGCCCTCGACGAGGCAGCAGGCGCCCGCTCCGAGCGCCTCGCAGGCATGCGCATCCGCCTGGGTGCCTTCGAAGGCGAAGAGGCGGCACGCCAGACCGCATGGGAGCAACTGGCCAGGCGCAAAGCCGAAGTTGCCGAACGGCGTGAGACCGCACGGCGTACCAGAGAGGCGGCGGCCGGCGCACTGGCTGCCATCGAAGAGCGCAGGACGATGCTCGAGCGCCGCCTGGAACAGGTGACCGGAGCGATCGCCGATCTCGACACCCATCCGGCCGACCCTGGGGACCTCGATCGCTTGATCGCCGTCGAGGAACTCGCAAAGCGTGCCGTCGCATCCGCGCGGGGCCACATCGACTTCCTGCGGGAGCGCCAGCGGACGCTGCGCGCCGAGGCCGGAGATGTGGGTGCCGGCATCGAGGCGGCAGAGTCTGCAAGGGAAGAGATCGCACTCAGGATCACAGAGACGCGCGCGAAGCTGTCGGCTCTGGCCGTCGAGGCGGCCGAACTCGCCGTGCGTCTCGAGAACGCTGCAGAGGCTCTGCGGCGTGATGCCGACACGGACGAGGAGACCGCACTGGGCGCACCTCGCCCCGAGATCCCCGAGAACACCACAGAAACGGTCCATCTGGAGTCGCTGGGCGCCCAGCTGCGGAGGATGGGGCCGATCAATCCGCTCGCCGCCGCCGAGTACCAGGAACTCGAGGAGCGCGCCGGGTTCCTCGAGGCCCAGTTGGAGGATCTCGAGTCATCGCGGCGTGAGCTCCGCAAGGTCATCGCGATGCTCGACCAGGAGATCGGCCGGCTCTTTGCAGGCGCCTTCGAGGAGATCGCAGAGAAGTTCGCCGAGAACTTCTCGCTGTTGTTCCCCGGTGGGACCGGGAGGATGTCCCTGACCGATCCGGACGATCCGCTGATCACCGGCGTCGACATCCATGCCCAGCCGATGGGCAAGAAGGTCGGCAAGCTGGGCCTGCTGTCGGGAGGTGAGCGCTCTCTGGCCGCCCTGGCGTTCCTGTTCGCCGTCTTCCGCGCCCGGCCAAGCCCCTTCTACGTGCTCGACGAGGTCGAGGCCGCACTCGACGACGCCAACCTCCGCAGGTTCCTGCGGCTGGTGGCCACCATGCAGGACACGGCCCAGCTGGTCATCGTCACCCATCAACAGCAGACCATGGAGGCCGCCGACATCCTGTACGGCGTGACCATGGAGCCCGGTGAGTCCTCCAGAGTCCTTGCGAAGCGCATCGTGCCTGTGCGGGTGCCGGCACAGTGATCTGGGCGATCGTCGCGGTCGTCGTCGTGGCGGCTGCAGTAGCCGGTTGGCTGATGGTGCGCCGGCGGCGGCGACCCATGACCGCTCCCATCCTTCGCGACCCAGCGACCGTGGCCGTCCACGGATTGAGCGACGGTCTCGCCAAGAGCAGGAGAGCGCTCGGCGAGCGCCTCGGCGCATTGGTCGGGCGGGGCCTCGACGAAGCCTTCTGGGAGGGTGTCGAGGAGGCGCTGATCTCTGCCGACGTGGGGGTCGCTGCCACCGCCGAGATCGTCGACCGGGTGAGGAAGAGGTCTCCTTCGGATGTCGGTGAGGCCCGGGCCGCCCTGCATGACGAGTTGATCGCCACCTTCTCCGACGCCGATCGCGGTCTGGTCCGCACCGGGGACCCGGCCATCATCCTCGTGGTCGGGGTCAACGGGTCGGGCAAGACCACCACCATCGCCAAACTCGGTGCCCTCCTG
>JABMPV010000027.1 GCA_013202595.1 bacterium | reverse complement strand
TCCTTGATGGGGCTGTGCCCCTCACGAGGGGCGTACTTGTTCAACTCGTCGAGGACCACGACGCTCAGGGGGAACCGTTGTCCCGACTTCTCCTTCTCGTCGAACACCTCTTTGAGCAGCGCACCGACGACGAATCTCTGAGCCAGGTCATGGAGCGTCTGGATGCCGACGACAGTGACCTGAGCGCCGGTCCGATCGACCCGCCGACTGTCTCTTGAGACGACCAGCCGGCCAAGGCGGTGCTCGGCCGCGTAGAGCCTGCGCATGAAGGCCGACACGGTGCCTGCCTGCACCCGACCGCTCCACGTGGGGTCGGGCTCCCCGTCCTCGGGGTCGAGGAACTCGGCGATGGCCTCGACGAGGTCGCTGAGACTGCGCACGACCCGCTCGCCCTTCTGGACCGATACCGGCTCACCGCGATGGCCTTCACGGGGATGGCGCAGGACCACCGCACCCGGTTCGCCGACGACCGGAGCGGCATAGCGACGCAACTGGCCCTCGACGCGCTCTGCCACGAAGGCGATCTGGTTGCGGGTATCGGATGCGTCCGTGAAGAGGAACCGCAGCAGACCCTCCTGCACGAACTCCTGGGGCGTCCACGCAAACGCCTGCACGCCCTCCATCCGGCCCCCCACGTCGGGCAGCACCACATCCCCTGACTTCTCCCTGGGCGGCGCCCACAGCGAGATGGACGGGAAGGGAACGGGTTCGACCCCGAGACGGGCCCACGACGCCCTGGCATGCTCGTCGAAGTGCTTGTTGCGCTTGTCCAGCCACAGGAGGTCTTCGCCCTTGACGTTGAAAACGAGCACCCTGAGGTTCTTGCCGCTCTCTCCGGTGAGATCGGTCCTGGCGGTGAGCATCCGCAGGAAGAACAGGGCGAACGAGGTCTTGGTGGCGACTCCGCTGATGCCGGCGATGGACATGTGCCCGCCCTTGCGGCCATCGAAGAAGTCGAGGTCGATGGCGACAGGTTCTCCGTCGCGGGCCAGTCCGATGGGGAGCGGACGGCCCATCTCGTCTGCGTACAGGGCCTTGTCGCGCTCTTCGTCGGTGGCTCGCTCCACCAGACCGCCGGGATCGGGAGCGACCCAGACCTCCGGATCGACGCGAGTGACCGAGACCTGGGCCGACCGCACCTTCGCCCCGGGAAGCGTCCCTTCGGCAGCGATACGCACGGTGTCGGACTCGTAGGAGGCACCCTCGTAGATCGCCTCGCTCTCGGTGACGACACCGTAGGTTCGGACCTCGCCCTTCCCCGGAACCTCGGTGCGCACCACGACGAGGTCGTCGAGTTGGAGATAGTGCTCCTCATCGAGGATGACCCTGAACTCCCTCGTGTTGGTGTGCTGGTTGCCGATGACCCGGCCGACGCCCTCACTCATGCTGCTGCTCCCATCACTGCGGCCCTGAGGCACCGCAGCACATAGCCGGGTTCGCCGAGGCGGCGACGTAGTTCTCGTTCGAGTGCCCCGATGGGCACGAGGTTCTGTGGAGCCCGGGGATCCAGGTGAGGCTCCGATGCGACCAGCGGAAGGACCGCTGCCGTGCGATCGGCGAGACGGACCACCGTGTCCAGGGGCAGCGCTGCGGGCGCCTCCAGGCGTGCGATGCCCGTCCACGAGTGCCCGCCGGGGTAACGGGCGAGACACACGTACCAGGAGTAGCGCTCGTAGCCCCTGATGGTGAACACCGGCGTCCGCTCGCCCGGAGACAGCGCAGAGATGATGGACCCGTGCTTACCGGGCAGGTAAGACACCCTGTGGCTCTTGACGAACCCCACCTTGTCGGCGGGGGTCGCCTGCTCGTACAGAGGCCCGTCTGCCACCACGAACACCCCGTCACCGGCAAGGCGTTCGGTGAGGGTGGCCTCGGCCAGGCGCATCGCCCCGTGGAAGTGGCGGACCAGCGATGCCGGATCGTCGTCGGCGACCGACTCGGTCCGATAGGTGAGTGCGGGCCCCGCAGGGGGCACCGTTGCGGTGTGGCCCGATCCGAGCACCGCTATCCGCTCGATCCTGGCTTCGATGACCTCGGAGCGGGGCACGGTCCTGTCCCAGAGCGTCGCACCGACGCCGTAGGAGCCGCAGATACCGGGGACGGGGCCGTCGTCACGGTCGAGCACCAGGCGGGCGTCGACCCGCCGGATGCCATCCACGAACGCGATCCTCTCCACCCCGTCGTCGACTCCGGGAACGGGGTCCCATGGCCGATCTTCCACGCTCACATCGACGCTTCCCTCCGTGGGCGAGAGAGCATCGATTGGCTCCACACTGGCGCCGTATTCGGGCGCCCAGCCTTCCACAAAGAGTCTGGCCATCGTTGGGCGATGGTACACCCGGGGTACGACACCACCGTGACCGTGTCTACGCTCCCGATCATGGATCTCGCCACTGCAACCCGCCAGGCATGGACCGCCGCCATCGACCTGCTCGAAGGCCTC
>JABMPV010000369.1 GCA_013202595.1 bacterium | reverse complement strand
GTACTGGGTGTAGAACTCGTCCTTCTTGGCCTTCTTGGCCGCCGACAGGTTCTCGGTTGCGATCGCTGGCCCCTTTCCGCCTTGCGGCAGTATGGCCGCCCGAGCGAAATCAGCGCCACACGATGATCCCTGCCTTGGATTTGGCTGCGAACTTCCGTCCCGGGACTGCGGGCCTTCACCAGTTCGTCGAACCGGCAGGAAGCATCATTGGACTGGTCGAGAACCCAGCCACCTAGAAGCGGGTCAGCCAAGCAGAGTCGGTGAGAACTCGGTCGACTCGGCCAGCTTGACCGCACCGGATGGGCGAAAGGCAGAATCGCAGCGAAGTCTCCATAGGGGTGCTGAAACGCCACTCACATCACCCGTCCGTGTGCCAGCGTGCGGGTATGTTCCTAGAACACCCGGCGTGGGTCCCCCATCACCGCGACTCCTGGGTGCCTAGGATCGGGACTCGATGCGACACCTGGGCAACGAGTGGGATCCGACCTATGCAGCCTTCGCTGCAATCCGCTCGCAGGTACTTGGCAGGCAGCTGTCGCTGTTCTCCGGTTCGGAACTGATCTGGACTCCCGGCAATGTCGAGGATGTTCGTATCCGTTTCGTCGAGCAAGCTGATCTCTCGTCGGACAAATGGGAGGACATGTTGCGGCGCCAGCTTGATGGCGCTCCGGATCCTGTTCTGCAGCTCTTCGCAGAGCTGCTGTTCGTTCACCTAGCTGTTCCCAGCGACATCAAGGGTGACACCAAGCGATCGCTGATCTCGACGGTGCTGTCGTGGATGACGACCCCGTCCAGTATCCCTGAGGACCTTTCGCCGGGCCTCGACCGTGGTCCGTGCTCCGGCGGGATGGGCTTCACCGCACAGCGGTACACCCAGATGCGCTACCTGGTCCACTTCACTGCAGAGTGGCTGGCCCTCGAACCCGCAGAGGTCGACCGGTTGCTCGACGATCCGTGGGCCTTCAGGAACCATATCCTTGAGGTCCAAACCCTGGGATCGCCGCACGGGCAACGCAACGCCCTGCTGCACATGGTGTTCCCCGACGTGTTCGAGGCCATCCTGTCCCCAGACCACAAGAACCGGCTCGTGGAAACATTCGGAGAGCTCGCCCCCGAGGGCACCAACGTCGACGAATCTTTGCTGCAAATCCGAGAGGCACTGACGGAGCAACACGGCGGACCAGTGGATTTCTACCAAGACCCGATCGCCAGCCAGTGGAAGCCAAAACCGTCATCGGGGTCCGACACCGCCGGGATTCCTCGCCGAGCATGGCTGGTGAGACCCGGCCGCCGCGGCCATTCGCGGATCGCAGACTGGCTCGGCGGCGGCCACTGCGCGATTGGTTGGAGCGAGGTCGGCCATATCGAGAACGGAACGAGCCGCAAGAAGATCGCCTCGATCGTCGAGGCGGGTTACCCGGAACAACCGCCCGGCTGGGTGGGGAGTTCGATGGGGAACATCGATCGGTTCCTCAATCAGATTCGCACCGGGGATCTCGTCGTGGCACCGGAAGGCGACAACGTCTATGTCGGGATGGTCACATCCGAGCCGTACTGGGTCGATGATGACCGCCAAGCTCGGCGCCGATCTGTTGACTGGGCAAACGCTGACCTTCCCGCGAAACGCCAGAACCTCTCTGAATCGGCGTACTCCAAGCTCCGGACCTTGCTCACCGTTTCCGATGTTTCAGACGACGTCGCCGAATACGCAACGCTCGCTGGCATCGAGCTCGATCCTGCAACCATCCAAGAGGCCACCCAGACTGCGGATCGCGGCCCGATCACTCTCGACCCGATCCCCGAGGAACTGGCCGACAAGCTGCTGATCCCCAGCGAGTGGCTGCAACAGATCGGGGACCTACTCACCGAGAAGAAGCAGCTCATCTTCTACGGGCCGCCCGGCACCGGGAAGACGTATCTCGCCCAGGCGCTCGCCGATCACTGGACCGATGCCGAGGGCAGCACCCTGGTGCAGTTCCATCCCTCCTACGCCTACGAGGATTTCTTTGAGGGGTTCCGGCCACGCGAATCCGACGGATCAGCAGGCATCACGTTCGAGCTCGTCCCCGGGCCATTGCGACGCATCGCCGATGCCGCCCGGGAGGATCGCAGCCGCCCATACGTGTTGATCATCGACGAGATCAACCGGGCCAACATGGCCAAGGTGTTCGGGGAGTTGTACTTCCTCCTCGAATACCGGGACCGTTCGATCGCTCTGCAGTACGGCGGTAGCTCGGAGTTCACGCTCCCCAAGAACCTCTTCGTCATCGGAACCATGAATACTGCTGACCGATCGATCGCGTTCGTAGACGCGGCGATGCGACGCCGCTTCTACTTCATCCCGTTCTTCCCGAGGCGTGAACCCATCGACGGGTTGTTGGAGCGGTGGCTCATCGCCAGAGGCTTCTCCGATCGAGCTGCCCGACTGTTGCAGGCAACCAACGAGGTGATCGATGACGACGACTTCGCCATCGGACCCTCATATCTAATGAACGAACAGATCGACCAACCCGGTGTGCTCGAACGAATCTGGGAGTACGCCGTCATCCCCCTCCTCGAAGAGCACTACTTCGGGACGGGCCGTGACGTGGCCACCGAGTTCGCGATCACCAGTCTCCTCACCGATACAAGGCCGTGATTTCCGAGGTCGCCCCAGCGATGGGGGCCGTTGCGCTCCCCGAGCATTCCAAGGTCGAAGGTCTCCAGCTCAGCGCCGCGACCGTGGCCGCCCTGATGGGCAACAAGGCCGTCACCTTGAGGCGCTCAGTCGGTGGCGCCGATCGTTGGGACATCGAGACGAACAGCCGCGTCGGTCTGATACGCACCGATGACCTGACCCTTCGGATCACCCCCAAGACGTCGGTCGCGCAGTTGCTGTTCATGATCCTGTTCGCCGGTATGCCCGACCCGTGGCTGGATACACCGGGTCTGCTCGGGGAATCAGACTGGCTCAACGCGGCAGCCCACGCCTTCGCCCACCACTCCGACCGGGCGCTCAAACAGGGGCCACTCCAGGGATATGTGAGGCGCGAGGAAGCGCTAATGGGTCTCCGAGGTCGTCTTCGTGAGGGAGATCAGCTCCGCCGCCGCTACGCCCAAGTGGTTCCCCTTGAGGTTGTCTACGACGACTTGACCACCGATATCACTGAGAACCGGATCCTTAAAAGCGCCTTCCAACGGCTCCTTCGTCTCCCAATCTCAACCTCGATCCGAGTCCGGCTCCGGCACCTCGACCGCAAGCTCGCCGGCGTCACCCTGATCGCCGGTACCGCAGCGCCCGACGTGCGGACCGACCGCCGTAACCACCGGTACGCGGCCGCTCTCACACTCGGACGACTGATCATGCGGTCTACCGGCATCGAATTCACCGGCGACAGCACCCCGGCCACCGGATTCGTGGTCGACATGAACCATGTCTTCGAACGCTTCGTCGCAGCTGCGCTCCAAGGCCGTCCCGTCGCCCGCGTCGCGACTCAATACTCGACCTATCTCGACACACAAACCCAGGTCTTGATCCGACCCGACCTCGTATGGATCCAGCACCGGAGACCCGTCGCTGTCGCAGACACCAAATACAAGACCGCCGCTGCCCTCTCTGACATCCCCGGAGACGACCTCTACCAGATGGTCTCCTACTGCACTGCCCTCGGCCTCACCAAAGGACACCTCCTGTACACCGGGGCACCAACCGGCCTCATCGAGACTCTCGGAGTGCGCAACTCGCCGATTCGCATCGACCTCCGGCGGATCAATCTCGACACCGACCGCGACCAGCTACTCCAAGACATCAGACAGCTCGAGGAAGTGATCCTCGGCGAGCAGGCTGGGCCGGAGCCGCCTGAGGTGGCAGGGGAGCAGGGTGGAACCTGGTGATGCGCCATCGTGACCTCAGCGGATGGGTGCGAGCCTGAACGGGATCACAGCGAAGTTCTGACAGGGGTCCTGAGGGGCCTATGCGTTGGTAGGTCACGGCCCGGGTAGGCCCTAACCGAATGTCTTGGCGAATCCCGCGAGATCGGGGAACAGGGTTCGATGCGACAGATCGAAGAGAGTGTCGAGTTGCCAGCGCAAGGTGGCCTTCGCTTCCTTGTCTATCCGGAACGTCCGCATCGGTCTGTCTGCTACCCGACCTCGGCCACCCTTATTGACCTTGGCAGCGATCGAGGTGATGTTCCTGACAGTGTCCTGTCGAAACCGGCGCTTGGTGTCTTCGTAGAGATACCAGTTGTTGGGGATGTTGTTGGGCACTCCGCCAATGAGGAATGCGCCGTGTTGTCTGGCGATCCGGTCTTCGACTGGTGGAGGCGTCCACACCCAGAAGTCGGACTCCCACTGGTCGGGTGGATCTGAGTCCCAGAAGGGGTCAATCGCCGACTCCCAGTTCGGATCGATGTCTCTTCTCGATACCTCAACGGCGAAGATCCGCCCGTCCCGGTCATCGTGCTTCTCTACCGCGAACCAAGCAGCGACAAGCGCGTGGTGGGTCACATCGATGAGGCGGGTCGGCGAGTCGGTGTGCTGAAGGGCGGCCAGCATCTGAAGGGCGGTCAGTGGACCGGACCGGTGGCGGTCGAGGTTCCATGCCCGTGCTCGGAGGAGGATCGCCGATTCCTCCGCTGCAACAGCCGCCTCGTCCGGGATTGCACCACTCTTCTCCTGGACCAACCGGAAGAGCTTGCTGTGTAGCGGATATGTGGGATCCGCTACACCCCGGAAGACCCATTTTCGCTCCTGGGCGTTCGATATCTCCAAGATTCCCCTGAGGCCCTGGATCAGCGTTCCCAAGCTGTTAACCGATGCCAGTTCGTGGCTCGTCCAGTACTCAGCGGCAGTCACCATGGTCCTGATCTTCCCTTCAGGCACGAGATTTCGCCAATCCCGTGGTTCTTGCGGGCTTCAGTCGGTCCCCACAAACGATGGGATTCGGAACGGAAGCACAGCGAAGTCTTGACAGGGGTGCCGAGGCACTCGACCTCGTACAGGCGTTCGCTCAGAGGCCCAAGTTGGCCTTGATGCTGAATCCAAGGACCGGATGATATTGACAGGGGTCCCGAGGAGCTCCTGAGGTCGCTACCACCTGGGGTGCCCGCAACAAAGGTCACCCCCCTCGACGGCAAGCCCGAGGCTCTTCTCCGAAGCAGCAGGATCACGTAGCTGAGCAGGAGCAGCGCAACGATCACCACACCTACTGCCAAGAGGTTGCGTTCCTCGTCTGCGTCGGGTCCGTCCGCAGCAGCAGCCGGACTGGTGGTGGTTGGTAGCGAGGGTGTTGCGGTAGGGGGTAGGCCCGACTTGGCCAGCGCTACAGCTGGCCCTCGATCACGTAGGCGAGCAGGCTGACCACTTGCTCAGGTGTTTCGGCAGAGGCGTAGGCGGCGCTGTTCACCTCTTTGAGTGGATGGATGAGCGCAGGGTCGTGCAGCGTGATTATTGGTCTTCCCAGGGCGGCCGCATATCCGGCGTCGAACGCGGCGTTCCATTGTCGGTACTTGTCGCCGAATCGGACCACTACGACATCGGCGCTCTCCAGGAGGGTACGGGTGCGAATTGCGTTGATCTTGGCCGCTTTGTGGTCTCGCCAGAAAGCGTCGGCGTCTTCACCGAGAATCTCGGCGCCGCAGTTGTCGCTCTTGTCGTGATCGGTCACCGGTGCCGTCAGTTCCACTGGAAGGTTGGCTTCAGCGACTCCCTGGGCGATGCGGTCACGCCAATCGCTGTGAATCTCGCCGGACAGGTACACGGTCCAAACCTCATCAGACATGCCTGCACTCCTTCAGTGTCGATGCCAACATCTCCGAGGAGGATGCCTTGCGGCGAGTGGGATCGCAATCCGGGTACGCGAGTAGGTGAATCCGAGGCCCGGGCGAAACGAGCCTTGGGAACCCTGCTGGAGGTTCGCACAGCGGTAGTGATCGCCCACCGTTGACGCAGCGCCGAGCAGGCCTGCACCTGGCTCCTGGACCACAACCGAGGTGATGTCGAAGCCACCGCCGCGATACGGGAGTGGATGGCTGCAGCGGGGCTCGATGTACCTGTGAACCCCTCCGGAAAACCCGGAGGGGTTCAGTCAACTCTCGACAGGGGTCCTGAGAGACCAGGGCCCGCTACCTGGTGGTGGGCGTAGCGGAGTGGTCAACGTTGTCTCCGAAGCCCTCGCATCGCGCCAGTTGCGCAACAACGGTCGCCTGCTCGATCGCCCGCCGTGCCGCCTGACGGTCTGACGGTGCTGCCTCAGCCGCGTCGGAAGCTTGAACGAGCGTGTGCAGCGCTGATGCCAGCTGCTCAGTGATCTCCATCTGACCTCACAGAGACCGATCGTATCCATCGAGCGTAGAGCAAGTCGCCTCATCGGATGGATGCGAGGCTGAACCGAATAGCAGCGAAGTCCTGACAGGGGTGCTGAAGCGCCTCTGACGTACGCCGACCCCGGGGTGGCGTGGCGCCATCGGCTCGTCGTGCGCCTGTACCGCGCTGATACAGTCGTTGGTGGCTCTCAGGAGTGACGATTGCGCTTCTGTGTTGATGTCCCGAACTTCGGTCGATGGGCGAACCCCCGCGACTTTGCCGACTTCGCGAAGGGGGTGGAGGTAGCTGACCCGTGGGTGTTGCTCGCTGCGGCGGCGATGGTTACCGACCGCATCCGGCTGATGACGTTGGTCACTCCTGTACCGAGACGACATCCATGGAAGCTGTCACGGGAGTGTGTGAGCGTTGATCTGCTCAGTGAGGGTCGTCTCATCCTTGGGGTTGGTAGTGGTGCTCTCGGCCCCGAACTCACCCGGTTCCATGGCGAGGAGGATCTCCATGTCAGAGCAGAGATGCTCGACGAAGGCCTCCAGATCCTCACCGGGTTGTGGACGGGGGAACCGTATGAGTTCCACGGGAGGCACTACGAGGTCGAGTCGGTCACGTTCAAGCCGACCCCCGTCCAACAGCCGAGGGTCCCTATCTGGGTGGCGGCGATGTGGCCGAGCAAGCGTCCGGTACGCCGGGCGGCGCGGTGGGACGGGGTGGCTCCGATCTTCTACTCGATCGAGGACGGCGAGTACTCAGAGCCAACTCCCGAACTGATTCGTGAGCTTGCCGAATATGCAGCCCTGCACAGGACGTCGGACTCCCCACTCGATATCGCGGTCGGCGTCGACCTTCGACGGGCCGGCGAGTTCGCAGAGGCTGGAGTCACATGGTGCCGACATGGCTGGGTCCCCGATATCGGGATCGACCACGAGGACTGGATGACCGGAGTGCTCAGCGGTCCCCCTGGG
>JABMPV010000368.1 GCA_013202595.1 bacterium | reverse complement strand
GGCGGGCGTAGCGCCCGGCTCCACATCACGTTCGATCTCCTCGGTCAGGGCTCGGACGCCCAACTGCTCGGCCTCTACTTCGGAGACGGGGACCAGGTCCACGATTACCGGGGATTCGTCAACCACGCTGCCGTCAACACCACGTCCGACATGTTCCTCAAGGGCGCCGTCGGCGACGAGGCCAAGTCGGTATTCACCGGCCTCATCCGCATCGAGCCGGAAGGGCAGAAGGCCAGGGCCTATCAGACCAATCGCAATCTCGTCCTGTCAGATGGAGCGGAAGCGCACTCGGTGCCCAACCTCGAGATCCTGGCCAACGACGTGCGCTGTGGCCACGCATCGACTGTTGGGCCGCTCGACGAGGAGCAGCGGTACTACCTGA
The DNA here is from genome assembly GCA_013202595.1 of bacterium. Classification (GTDB taxonomy): domain Bacteria; phylum Actinomycetota; class Acidimicrobiia; order Spongiisociales; family UBA11373; genus JABMPV01. Next base: position 5,719 of record JABMPV010000368.1, on the reverse strand, counting down.
TGAGCCGCGGCCTCGACGGGCGGCGCGCCGACCGACTTCAGGTCAAGGGGTTCTTCGAAGAGGTCCTGGCCCGCTACCCGGTACCCACGCTCGAGCCGCCGTTACGCACCGCCGTCATGGCTAAGTACGACCGGCTGATCGCGGGAGGTGGCGCATGACCGACCGGGTCCGCGTGTCGGCGCTCGCCGACCTGCCCGACGGCCGTGGGGTCAGGGTCGATGTCGGAGAGCACAGGGTGGCCCTGTTCCGCATCGGGTCCGACGTCTACGCGATCGGTGATCTTTGCACCCATGCCGAGGCGTCACTCGCCGAGGGCGAGGTCTGGGACGGTTCGGTGGAATGCCCCCGACATGGCGCGGAGTTCGATCTGCGCACCGGCGCACCGGGGGCGCTTCCCGCCACCAGGCCCGTCGACGTATACGCAGCCGATGTCGAGGACGGCGTCGTGTTCCTTCACCTCGAGGAGGCATCGTGACCAACGCCTTGCACATTCAGGGCCTCGAAGCCCGCTACGGCGACTTGCACATCCTCAAGGGCGTCGACCTGCAGGTTCCCGCCGGTGAGGTCCATGCGCTGATGGGTCCCAACGGCTCCGGCATGTCGACCCTGTGCCACGTCCTGATGGGCAAGCCCGGCTACACCGCGGAGGGCTCGGCCCTGGTGGGCGATACCGAGATGCTCGGCCTGAGTGTCGACGAGCGGGCGAGAGCCGGGCTGTTCGAGGGCTTCCAGTACCCCGTCGAAGTCGGTGGAGTCACGCTGCGCGACCTGCTGGCCGAGATCGACGGCGCGATCGGTGGCGGTGCTGCGCTCGAGGCACGCATCGAGTCGGCGGCCGAGTCGATGGACATGGCACGGTTCATGGATCGGCCGGTCAACGAGGGTTTGTCGGGTGGCGAGAAGAAGCGCTCGGAGATGCTCCAGTTGCTCGCACTCGACCCGAAGGTGGCCGTGCTCGACGAGATCGACTCCGGTCTCGACATCGACGCCGTCCGGGATGTGGCTACTGCAGTGGAGGCGCTCCGCAGCCCTGATCGCGGTTTGTTGGTGATCACCCATTACAGCCGCATCCTCAGGTACATGACCGTCGACCGGGTCCACGTGATGATGGCGGGCCGGATCGTTCGCTCGGGTGGGGCCGAACTGGCCGAGGCGCTCGAGTCGAAGGGCTACGAGGGCATGCGCAAGGAGTTTGGTCTGGACGAGTCGGCCACCGCCGCAGAATCGGGCGGCGACGACTTCATCGCAGGACTCTGATCGATGAGCGGTCCCTTCGCACCGAAGGGACCTCGCGACGCATGGTTCCGGATCGGGTCCCTCTTCGGCTCCGTGCTGCTGCTCCTCGTGTTCTCCCTGATGTTGCTGGGAGGTGGCGGGCCCATGACGTTCGCGATCCTCGTTGCCGGCGGAGTGCTGGTCGTGCTGTTCAACCTCTGGATGCTCCGCAGGTCGAGGACCTCGCAGTTGACCTGGACGCCGGGCAGCGAGACGACCGTGCTCAGGGATGCCTTCGAGTTCCTCGGCATCGCTCCGGGGCTTTGGGTGAACGCCTGGAAGATCCTTGCGGGCGCCGCCGTGGCACTGGCACTGGTCGCCGTGGTGGTTGGGTGATGAGATGACCCTGCAATTGGCCGCCAGGACCTGGGGGAGCGGCGAGCGCCGGGTGCTGCTGCTGCACGGGATCTCATCGAATGCCAGGGGTTGGTGGCGGGTCGTGGACGACCTCGTTTCGGCCGGGTGGGCGGTCACCGCCCCGGACCTGCGTGGTCACGGCGATTCTCCCGCAGCCGACTCCTACCGTTTCAATGAGTACGCCGACGACGTTCTCGCACTGGGCACAGGGTGGGATGCCGTGGTCGGCCACAGTCTCGGCGGCGCCATCGCCGTGACGGCTCATACGGCTGATCCGGGCTTTGCAGCCCGCATGGTGTTGCAGGATCCAGCCCTGCTGGTGGTCGAGGCTTCGCGCGACGACATCACGAAGTGGCTGCTTGAGTCATTCGCCCGACCGCTGACGGCCGGGGCCATGGAAGAGGAGAATCCGACCTGGGGCCCCGAGGACTGCGCCATCAAGGCCGAGGCCCTGCGCCAATGCGGGGCAGAATCGGTCCGCCAGACGGTCGAGTCCAATCGTCCGTGGAATGTCCTGGCCGAGACGGCCGCGGTGACCGTCCCCACATCGGTGATCGCGTCCGATCCCGAAGCGGGCGGCATCGTGGCGATCACCATCGGTGAGTGGATGGCCGCGACCAACCCCTTGATCGAGTTCTCCGTCCTATCTGGGGCCGGCCATTCGGCCCATCGGGAAGTCCTGCTGTACGACGACTACTTCGCCGCCTTGACGCGGGCGCTGGAAGAGGGGAGCGGTGATGAGGTCTGAACGTGATTCGATGGGCGAGATCCAGGTGCCCGATGGGGGCCTCTGGGGTGCCTCTACCCAGCGCGCCGTCGACAACTTCCCCACAGACGGGGCCGACCTGCGCGGGCGGCGCTTCATCGCGGCGCTCGGGCTGATCAAGTCTGAGGCGGCCCGGGTCAACGGAGAGATGGAGATCATCGACGCCGGGATCGTAGGTGCCACACGCCGGGCGGCCGACGAGGTCGCGGCGGGCGATCTCGACGAGCAGTTCGTAGTCGGCGGATCGAACTTCGTGACGGGCGTGTTCCAGTCGGGTTCGGGAACGTCCATGAACATGAACGCCAACGAGGTCATCGCCAACAGGGCGGGCGTGCTGCTGGGCGCCGACGTCGGGAGCAAACGGGTCCATCCCAACGATCACGTCAACGCCGGGCAATCGTCCAATGACGTCATCCCGAGTGCGATCCATATTGCCGCGGTGTCGGCGATCAGGGAGGACCTGATCCCGGCGCTCGATCTGCTCGCTGCATCGATGGAGGCCAAGGCCGTCGAGTTCGACGGGGTGATCAAATCGGGCAGGACCCACCTCATGGACGCGACGCCCGTGCGGCTGGGGCAGGAGTTCGCCGGATGGGCAGCCCAGGTGCACAAGGGGAGCGAGCGGATCGAGCGCTCTCTGCCCGATCTCGAGGAGTTGGCGCTCGGAGGGACGGCGGTCGGGACGGGGATCAACGCGCCGGTTGGGTTCGCCGCAGCCGTCATCGCCGGAATCTCCGAGCGGACCGGTCACCCTTTCAGGGAGGCGGTCGACCATTTCGAGGCCCAGGGCTCCAAGGACGCAGCGGTCGCGGCCAGTGGGGCACTCAAGACCATCGCCGTCTCGCTGTTCAAGATCGCCAACGACATCCGCTGGTTGTCATCGGGGCCAAACACCGGCATCGCCGAGATTCGCCTGCCTGCTCTGCAGCCGGGGTCGTCGATCATGCCGGGCAAGGTGAACCCGGTGATCCCCGAGGCTGTGGTCCAGGCCGCAGGCCAGGTCATCGGCAACGACGCGGCGATCGCGTGGGGTGGGGCCAACGGCAACTTCGAGTTGAACGTGATGATGCCGCTGATCGCCAGGAACCTGCTCGAGTCGATCGGCCTGCTGACAGTTGCGGCCGATCTCCTCCGCACCCGCTGTGTGGACGGCATCGAAGCGGATGAGGAGCGAGCGGCCGATCTGGTCGGCCGCAACGTCATCATCGTGACGGCACTGGCGCCGCTCATCGGGTACGACACGGCGGCTCAAATCGCCAAGAAGGCGTTCGCCGAAGGGCGCCCGGTCAGAGACGTCGCTCTGGAGATGGATGTGCTGCCCGAGGCGGAACTCGACGCGGCGCTCGACCTCTACCCGATGACAGAAGGCGGCTGACGATCGGGGCGGTCAGGAGCCTCTCAGGACTCCTGACCACGCTGGATCCGCCGATTGATCGGGACCAGGCCGTCGGCCATGCGGAGGAACACCTCTCGATAGAGCGTGTCGTAGGCGGCCGCTCCCTCAGCGGATGGCTCCCACCGACGGGTCGACACCGGAATCGCCGCTGCTGCGGTCGCTGCGTCGGGGTGCCACCCGGCCCCTACCGAAGCGAACGCGGCCGCTCCTGTGGCTGTCGGTTCGCTCGTCTCCACGGTCTCGACGGTCCGGCCGAGCACATCGGCCTTGAGTTGGGCCCACAGCGGCAACGTCGCCGAGCCGCCTTCGATCCTGATCTCCGACGTGTCCACCCCGTGATCGGCCATCCACTCGAGGCTGTGGCGGACGGAGAATGCCGATGCCTCCAGCACGGACTGCACTATGTCGGAGCGGGTGTGGGACGGGGTGAGGCCGAGGATCGCTCCCAGAGCCCCGGCTGCATCCCAATTCGGTGATGTGCCTCTCCCGAATTCGGGAAAGCACATGACGCCGGTCGGCCGCAGCGGGGTGGTCATCCCGGCGAGCATCATCCGGGAGGTCTCGGGTCCGGGCTCGCTCTGGTACATCTCGCGTGCCAGCCAATCGAGAATCGTGGCGGTCAGGCCGACCTGGGCGCTGAACGCGTACTGCCCGGGCTCGGCGTGGGGGTAGCAGTTGACGTGGGCCTCCCATCCCCGGGCGTCCGGCGGTTCGGGCACCGTGGCGACCAGGCTCTCTGCTGAGCCGACTGAGTTGACCAGGGCTCCGGTGCCGCTGCGGGCGATGAGCGAGGCGCACAGGTGGTCATGGCCGCCGACGACGACCGGAAGACCGGCAGGGAGGCCCGTGAGGAGGGCCGTCTCGCCGCTGAGCCCGCCGATCGCGGTTCCTGCCGGTACGACATCGGGAAGCGCGCTCGGAGGCAGCTCAGCGGCTCTCAGCAGAGATGGCGCCCAATGACGGGTGCATCGGTCCAGGAGCATCGTCCTGCCTGCAAGGGATGGGTCGGTCGCCGCCACGCCACAGAGGCGGAGGTTGGCCCATGCACCCATGCCCAGCCAGAGTGCCGACCGCCTTGCTGCTGCGGGTTCGTGCTCGCGCATCCACAGGATCTTGTTGACGCTCGCCCGCTCGTCGACCGTCTGGCCCGTCGCCAGATAGAGGGCCTCGGCACCGGGATCATCGAGCCAGCCGCGCACATACGGGCGGCCGCGGGTGTCGTGCCAGGCGATGATCGGCCCGGTCTCCTTCCCTGCATCGTCGACGCCGACCATGGCCTCGCCAACCGTCGTCGTGCACAGCGCTTTGAAGGTCGTGCCCGGTGCGCCGGCTCCGCTCAGTGCTGCGAGGCAGTCGGTGACGGCAGCCCACAGAGCCGCGGGGTCGTGCTCCGCCCGACCGTCGGGGTGGAGTGTGGTGGGCGTCGCCACCCTGACGGGACCGGTCACCTCACCCGACCGGGTGAGGGCTACAGCTTTGATCGAGGATGTCCCGATGTCGAGGCCGATGACCGCGTTCTGAGAAGGCACGAGGATGAGTATTGCGCATCGTCGCAGTCAGAGAACCGGCCGTAAGCCGGTGAGCCCACCTACGATGGCAGTACTTGACCGGTCATCCCGTCATCATCCAGGGAGGAATGGGCGTGGCCGTGTCGGATTGGCGTCTCGCCCGTGCGGTTTCCTCACTCGGCCAGCTCGGCGTCGTATCAGGCACGGCGCTCGACGCCGTCCTCGTTCGGCGCCTCCAGTTGGGCGATCCCGGAGGGAATCTCCGCCGGGCGCTCGCCGCCTTCCCCATTCCCGGCATCGCCGATGAAGTCCTCGAGAGGTACTTCGTCGATGGGGGGAAGGATGGAGACGCCCGATACCGCCAGAAGCCCATGGGCAAGCTGATCCCGTCTCGCAAGCTCGAGGATCTCCTCGTCC
>JABMPV010000367.1 GCA_013202595.1 bacterium | reverse complement strand
CTGCACCTGCTGTACGCCCGCTTCTGGCACAAGGTCCTGTACGACCTGGGTCATGTGTCCACCCCCGAGCCATTCGGGCGGCTGTTCAACCAGGGCTACATCCTGGCCGACGCATTCGTGGACGAGCGCGGCATCTACGTCCCCGCTGCCGAGGTCGAGGACCGGGATGGCGAGTTCTTCTACAACGGAGAGGCGGTCACCCGCAGCGCCGGCAAGATGGGCAAGTCGCTGAGGAATTCGGTCAACCCCGACGACATCGGTCGGCAGTACGGCATCGACACGCTGCGCCTGTACGAGATGTTCATGGGCCCGCTCGATGCGTCGAAGCCCTGGACGACCCGCGACATCGTCGGCGTGTACCGCTTCCTGGGACGACTGTGGCGCAACTTCGTCGACAGGGATACAGACGAGTCGCTGATCTCTGACGAGGAACCGGGTGACGACCTGCTGCGCCTCACCCATCGCACCATCAAAGCCGTCACCGACGACATGGAACACCTCGGCTTCAACACCGCCATGGCCAGGTTCTTCGAGCTCAACAACGCCCTCGTCGGCCTGCAGCGGACACCGCGGTTCGTCGCCGATGCGCTGGTCAGGCTGCTGGCCCCGTTTGCGCCCCATGTGTGTGAGGAGTTGTGGCACCGGATGGGCCACGAGGACTCGGTCGCCTATGCCGAATGGCCGGAGTACGACGACGAACTGGCTGCTCGCGAGTTGGTGACGATGGTCGTGCAGGTGAACGGCAAGGTGCGGGCTCGCATCGAGGTCCCCGCCGACATCGGTGACGACGAGGCCTCCGAGCTGGCCCTGGCATCCGAGAACGTACAGGCCCATCTCGGTGGTTCCGAGCCCGCCAGGATCATCGTGCGGCCTCCCAACCTCGTCAACATCGTGGTGCGGTGAGGTTCTCCGCTGCCGAGGCGCTGGCGGCCTCGGGCATCGACCGGGAGGCCATGGCCGAGACACTCCCTCGTGTCGACCCATCGACCGTCCCCGTGTACCGGGCGGCACGGTGGTTCCGGCTGTTCTGGTCGAAGGGGATCAGCGCAGTGGCGCTTCCGTGGGGCATCTACCTGCATCCCGACGTCGCGGCACGGTCACTCGACACACTCGGTCGGCTGATCGTCCATGAACTCACCCACATCGAGCAATGGCGCCGGCTGGGGCCGATCGGGTGGGCCAGGTCCTACCTCGGCGACTACCTGTCGGGGCGGCGCAGCGGCCTCGCCCACTTCGAGGCCTACCGCACGATCGGCCTCGAAGTCGAAGCCAGGGCCACCGCCGCAGGGGTTGCAAACGATGAACCAGCCTGATCCCCGCCGCGGGTGGAGGATCAGCGACGCTGTCCTGGTGATCCTTGCCGGGCTGTTCGCAGCTGTGATCGCTCAGGTTGCTATCGGAGCCGAAGTGGCAACGGTGCCGGCCGTGTTCGGGGTGATAGTGCCTGCGCAGGCGGCAGGGTCCATGGCGGCCGTCGCCATCATTGGCCGGCGGCGCGCATCCCATGTCGGGCGGTCGCTCGGGTTGTCGGTGAGGCTTCCCGACGACTCGGTGGGCTTGCTCTCCGGGGCGGGCCTCCAGGTGGTCCTCGCCGCCGCCGTCGTCCTCATCGTCGACACGCTGCTCGGTCTCGACCCGCCGGAACAGGAGATCGTCGAGACGGCGGCCGATGCCGTGTCATCGCTCGATCGGGTGCTCGTCGTCCTGGGTGCAGGGATCATCGCCCCGATCGCCGAGGAGATCACCTTTCGGGGTGTGCTCCTGCGGGCCCTGCTGGACCGATGGGGCGGGCGGGTCGCCGTCTACGGATCGGCCGTCGCATTCGCCGCGATCCACCTGCTCGACCCCAACGCGATCATGGCCGTGCCGGTGCTGCTCGTCGTCGGGGTCGTGATGGGCCGCCAGGTGATCAGAACCGGCCGGATCGGGCGGGCCATATTCACCCACATCGGATTCAACATGGTGTCGGTGGCGGCGATCCTCCTCGTAGGCTGACGTCATGATCAGATGGGGCATCGCAGGGACGGGGCGGATGGCCGCCGCCATGGCGTCGGTGATCGACGCCACTGCCGATGGTGAGGTCTGCGCCGTCGGCTCGGCAACGCCGGGGCGAGCGGGGCAGTTCGCCGCCGAGCACGGGGTGGATCGGGCTCACGATTCGCTCCTCGACGTGGCGCGGGACGAGCAGATCGATGCCCTCTATGTCGCAGGTACCAATGACACCCATCACCAGGTGACTCTCGCTGCGCTGGCATCCGGGACGCCGGTGCTGTGTGAGAAGCCGCTCACACTCGACCGGGGTCGTGCTGCCGAGATGGTCGCAGCGTCCACGGATGGCGGCGTCTTCCTGATGGAGGCCATGTGGATGGCGTTCCAGCCGTGGATGCCCCTGGTCCGTGGGATCATCGCCGGCGGTGCGATCGGGGAGATCACCAACATCCAGGTCGATTTCGGTTTTCCGCACCAAGCCGAACCAGATGGGCGGCTCATGTCGCCGGCACTCGGCGGTGGCAGCCTGCTCGATATCGGGATCTACCCGCTCACGCTCATCCACATGTTCGCCGGCGTCCCCGACCACTTCGAGACCGTCGCCGTGCCCGCAGCAACGGGGGTGGACCTGCAGGCTGCGGTGATCGGCACCCATCCGGGTGGGGTGCTGTCCGCTGCGACGTCGTCGTTGGAAGCCGACACCACCCTCGAAGCGGTGATCGCCGGCAGGGGAGGGCGGATCAGGATGCAGTCACCCTTCCATCAGGCGACTGTCGTCACCGTCGAGCAGGCCGGATCGGTGGTGTTCCGTCACGAGGTCCCCGACGAGGGGTATGTGCGCCAGGTCGAGGAAGTCCATCGCTGTATCGGCTCGGGTCTCATGGAGAGTCCCGTCCGTCCCCACGCCGACACGCTCGCCGTGATGGGTTGGATGGACGACATCCGAAGCCGGATCGGAGTCCGCTACCCCGGAGAGTGAGCGACGACGGGTGTACCGAGACTCATGGCGCCGTCCCTCTCGCCCGCGTTGTGGGAGTGTGATGTCGCCGGGTGGGAACTCCGGTGTGATGGAGCCGGCAAAGGAGTATCAGGTTGCCAAGCAGTTGATAGTTGCACTAGCGCCCACACGGACTCCGAGCGAGGGCAAGAGCTTGTTGTCGGCGAGAGCCACTCGACAATGCTGGTGTGCCCTAGGAGTGCCGTTCATCCTCGCGCTGCAATAGGACGGCGGCGCGATCGCCGTTCTCTGCGAGCCCATCAATGAGCCGAATGAACGGGACCCGCAAGCCCTCCTGTACCAGATCACGCGCGCGCAGCTCCTCGAACCATGAAACCAAGTGCCGCGTGTTCCGAGCGAGAACCGGCGTGTGGTCCTCGGACAGCCCTAGAACCCAACTCAGACCCTCTCCGCCTTGAACGACGGCTGGACAAGTACGCAAGAAGGAGACCAGGGCATCGATCGCCTCAGGATTTCCTGGCACGAGCGACGTCCACCGCTCGATTCCAGTTCTGAGATCCTCAACGGATGGCCAACCATCAGTCGCTGATCTCAGCGTCGCGTCAGGACTCCGATCGATCATGCTGAGCTGAGGACTTGGAATGACCCTTGGGAGTGGATTCGCGTACCTCGGCGCATCAGGCCAGGGTGATTCAGCGGCTTCGGCTCTCGCAAGCACAGTCTGCATCACATCCGGCCAGCACCGCCGAAGTGACTCTCTGGCCCGCTCGTCATAGGTAGCGGCATACTGGAGCGCGCTCAACAGCACTGAGGTCGCCTCCGCGTCCTCAAGTATCGAATCCAGGTAGTCGCCCAAGTGGGAAGCGCCAAGCTGCGTCGCATCCAGTAGCGCCTCGGCCAGCAGATGATGATCATCCTCACTCCGCGAGTAGTTGGCGGCGGACCACACGAGCTCACCACGGGCGTGGGCTGACAGGAGGATCCCAAGTCTCGATTCAGCGGTGCTCGCCACACAAGGAGGTTGAAGAGCTCCTACGTGGGCAGCGATCGCGGGTGTGAGCCGACTCGGCTGAAGATCGGTGCCGGATACATCGGGAAGCGTCGCCAGTAGATCTCCCTCGATTTCCAGCGTGTCGCGTCTGCCCAGATTGGACCGCGGTCCATAGCGGCAATCCCGAGGCCCATCTAGTGCTAGATCGAGAATCATCTGATGTAAACAAGGTGGGCCGCCACCGTCGCAATCTGGTGAACTCGCCAGCCACAGTGTTCTCAGTGATCGAGCGAATTCCCGCCTAACTTCATCAAACATGCTGCGGACCACACGCCGGCATGCGCCCAGAACGTCCTGAACCTCGATGCCAACCGCCTCAGCCCCACCCCGCATGAGAATTGTGGCGAGACTGCCGAGACCCCGAGCGGCCGATCGATCGGCTCCCCAGGGAAAGGTCGAGTCCCAGTAATCGAAGGCCCCTACCTCGGGGGTTGAAGCCTCGTTGAGAACACCGAAGGCCCACAGGATCTGCTCAGAAGTCAGCGGTGTTTCCTGAGTCTCAGCGCTCCGTAGTGCGGCGGCAGCCACCAGCGCCTGAGGTACCAGGGGTTCGAAGACACCGGTGGCAGGTGGATCGCTAGTGCTGTGACCACGATCTTGCGTTGGGGTGGGG
>JABMPV010000366.1 GCA_013202595.1 bacterium | reverse complement strand
GTGGGCCAACCGTAATTGACGTCCCCTCGGATATGCTTGCTGTTCATCACGCAGTACGCACCACCGTAGGCCTTGCGGGTGATGATGGTGATCTTGGGCACCGTGGCCTCGCAATAGGCGTAGAGCAGCTTGGCGCCGTGGCGGATGATTCCGCCGTGCTCTTGATCGATCCCGGGCAGGAATCCCGGCACGTCGACGAACGTGACGAGGGGGATGTTGAAGGCGTCACAGAACCGCACGAAACGGGCGGCCTTGACTGCTGCGTCGATATCGAGCGTCCCGGCGAGCATCGATGGGTCGTTGGCGACCACGCCGACCGTGTAGCCATCGAGGCGACCCAGGCCGACGACGATGTTCTCGGCGTAGTGGGCATGGACTTCGTAGAACTCGCCGTCGTCGAGGACCATCTCCACCAACTCGACCATGTCGTACGGCTGGTTGGGCGAGTCGGGGATGATGGCCGTCAACCCCTCCTCCATGCGATCCAGGCGATCGGTGGGGGTGAAGAACGGCGGCGGCTCCATGTTGTTCTGGGGGAGGAACGACAGCAGGTAGCGGACCTCTTCGAGAGCATGGCGCCCGTCGGTGCTGACGAAATGCGTGACGCCCGAGACAGAGGAGTGGCTGTCGGCTCCACCGAGGCGGTCGAACGACACGTCCTCGCCGGTAACGGTCTTGATGACATCGGGGCCGGTGATGAACAGGTGGCTGGTCCCGGCGACCTGGTAGATGAAGTCGGTCATGGCGGGGGAGTAGACCGCCCCGCCCGCGCAGGGTCCCATGATCACCGAGATCTGGGGGATGACGCCAGATGCCCTGACGTTGCGCGAGAAGATGGCGCCGTAGGCGTCGAGGGAGAGCACACCCTCCTGGATGCGGGCGCCGCCCGAGTCCTTGAGGCCGACCAGCGGAGCGCCTGTGTTCATTGCGAGGTCCATGACCTTGCAGACCTTGGCGCTCACCGCCTCGCCAAGGCTCCCGCCGAACACGGTGAAATCCTCTGCGAACACGAAGACCGTACGGCCGTCGACCGTGCCCCATCCGGTGATCACCGCGTCGCCGAGAGGTCGGCGGTCCTCGATGCCGAAGCCGTGGGCGTGGTGGCGGGCGAACTGGTCGATCTCGACGAAGGAGCCCTGGTCGAGCAAGGCATCGATCCGCTCGCGAGCGGTCATCTTTCCGGCTTCGTGCTGCTTGTCGATTGCGCGCTGGCTTCCGGCGTGCGTCGCCTCTTCGCGCAGCTTCCTCAGCATCTCAATTCGATCTTCAGTGCTCAACCGGTCCCCCAGGTACCCTCGCTTCGCACTCCTTATGACCTCGCCGGATGGCGGATGGATACACATTACGTTGCCTTTCGCATCGCTTCTGCACCGAGCACCCAGGCTGAGGCGCGTGCCAGGTTCATCGACTCCCCGGTGCTGGTGGTGGCCGATCGCCAGACGGAGGGCCGCGGTCGTATCGGCTCTGTGTGGGTGACCGCGCCGCGCGCCGTTGCCGCGTCGTTGGCGATGCCGGTCGCGTGGCCGGCACCAGCACGATCGCTGATCCCTCTGGTTGCAGCACTCGCCGCCGTCGAGCATCTTCCGGGCGACGTCACTCTCAAGTGGCCCAACGACCTACTGGTGGGGGAGTCGAAGGTCGGAGGGATCCTGGTCGAGTCGGATGGCGACTGTGTCGTCATCGGCATCGGGATCAACTTCTGGTGGCCGGATCCCATGCCCGGTGCCGCCGGGCTGTTCGCCGAAGACCCCGGTTCCGATGAAGCCGATCGATTCGCCGGACCGTGGGCGGCTTCACTGGTGCGGCGACTCGGCGCCGATCCACAGGATTGGGGAAGGGACGAGTACCTGGCGCGATGCGTGACCGTCGGGAGCGCCGTCGAATGGGAGCCGCACGGATCGGGAGTTGCCGTCGGTGTGAGTGCCGACGGCGCCCTGCTCGTCGAGGTCGAGGGCTCCGTCATCGCTCTCGACTCGGGAGTCGTGAGGACGATTCGACCCCTCTGAACGACAGACGGCTGCGGGCTACGCTGAGCTGCCCCCTCCAGCGAAGGACCGGCCTCGGATGAGCCTGCTCAAAGGTGAGAAAGGGACCCACCTGATCCTGTACGGATCATTGGTGCTGCCCTTCGGGCGCATGATCGGTGCCTATCACGCCCGGCCCGACGAGCGAGGCCCGCATCCGACCGTCATCGTGGCTCACGGCCCCCGCGGGCTCACTCCGAATGTGAAATCGCTGTGCAGGAGCCTCGCCCGGCTCGGGTTCTCTGCGATCAGCCCCGACCTCTTCGGGGGGAAGCGGCCCCGGGACGCCGAAGCCGCCCGCGCCGCGTTTGCCGCTCTCGGCGAGGACCGTCTTCTGCGGGATCTCGGAGACGCCGTCGAGGCGGTCCGGCTGGCCGGCACCGGGTGGGCGGATGGATCGAGGCTCGCCATCATCGGTTTGGGCGAGGCGGGCCGGGCGGCACTGACCACGTCGGCCGGGTACGACTGTGGCGCAACCGTTCTCGTCTCGACCCCTTTGAGTGAAGGCGAGCCCCCGACTGCGGGGATGGTGGCCGCAGCAGCCGCACCCGTGCTGGGCCTCTTCGGAGTGTCGGATGATGGTGAGTCGGCCGAGGGGCTGCGCGAGATCGGTGCGTCGGCCCCGGGAGCGGAACTGGTCATCTACCGGGAGGCATCGGGGGACTTCTTCGATGACGACACGGACGCCTTCGACGATGCCATTGCTGCCGACGCTCTCGACCGCGTGGCCCGGTTCCTGTCGAGGACCATGCCGGCACAGGTGTCCTGAGCAGGTGCTCAGGCAGATTCGCCGGATTCGCCGGTACGACCGATATCGTTCCTATGACCGTCCCACTGTTCCTATTGGCCCGAGGGTGGACCTTCCATGAGTGATAGCCCAGAAACCCCCGCGACCTCTCCATCTCAGGGAGACGGCGTCGGATCGGCGACTACCGATTCCGAGGGCTCCAGGAAGTGGGTCAAACGGGGGATCATCGGGTTCCTCGTCGCGGCCAACGTCACCGTGTTCGGATTCCTCGCAGTGCTGTGGCTCGGTGCCAAATCGGTGACCGCGTCGGTCTCGACCATCCCTGCGAGCGAATTGGATCTCGCCGACCGGCCGGCGACGCTGTCGGAGCCGCGGACGTTCCTGTTGATTGGCAGCGACAGCAGAGAGAACCTGCCTGAGGAACTGGGATCGTTCGGGTCGTTCGGCGGGCAGCGTGCCGATGTGATCATGCTGCTCCAGGTGTTGCCCGAAGATCGTGAGATCCAGTTGCTCAGCATCCCGCGCGACACCAAGGTCGTCGTCGATGGCTCGGCGATGAAGATCAACGGCGCCTTCGGAGGTGGTCCGGCTTCGATCGTGTCGGCCGTGTCCGAATTCGCCGAAGTGCCGATCCATCACTATCTCCAGGTCAGCTTCGCCGGGTTCGCATCGATCGTGGATGCCGTGGGTGGAATCGAGATGACGTTTCCCTACCCGGCTCGTGACCTGAAATCCCACTTCGAGGTCGGTGCCGGGACCCGGACCCTCGATGGTCCCCAGGCTCTGGCGCTCGCCAGATCGCGGTCGTATCAGGAACTCCAAGACGGCCAGTGGGTCTCTGTCGCAGCCAGTGACATCGGGCGGACCGAACGCCAGCAGGATCTCCTGCTCGCCATCCTCACTCAGTTGGACAGGCCGTCGTCCATCTCGGGCTTCCAGGATCTGCTCCGGGCGCTTTCTGACTTCGTCACCATCGACGATGCTCTCGACGAGGACACGATTATCCAACTCGCCTGGGAGATGCGCTCTCTCGGCGCAGGGGGAATGGACACGAGAACCCTGCCGGTCAAAGACTTCTACGAGAACGGCGTGGCGTACGTAGTTCCCCGCCAACCCCTGGCCGATGCCGTGCTGGCCGCGTTCCGTGATGGTGCCCCGCTCACCAACACCGACAACCTCGACATCAAGGTCGCTGTGCAGAATGGCAACGGACGCGCCGGTTCTGCCTCTTTGATCGGCGACCTGCTGCTGTTCGACGGCTGGGAGGTCGTCGCCACGGAGAATGCCGAGCGCAGTGACTTCGCTCGTACCCTCGTCGTGACACGGCCGAATCTGCTGTCCGAGGCCGAGAAGATCGTGGCGGATCTGGGTTTCGGGGTGGCGACGGTCGGAAGAACACCAAAGGGGGCGGATGTCGTGGTTATCGTCGGACTCGATGCCCCCGCTAACTGATACCCACACCCCAGACCTGCAATCCAACATCGCGGTCATCGGCGCCGGCTATGTCGGCCTCGTCACGGCTGCCGGATTCGCCAACCTCGGCCACAGGATTCGTCTCGCGGATCGGGACGGCGATGCAATCGCCGCCCTCGCGAGGGGAGAGGTCCGGATCCTCGAACCGGGACTGTCCGAGATCCTGGCCGCAGCACGCGACAGCGGGCGGATCGAATTCTTCACGGACAACATCGAGGCGGTCGGCGGTGCGGATGTCGTGTTCCTCGCCGTTCCGACGCCCGAGGGCTCCGGTGGACAGGTCGATCTCACCTTCGTCGAAGCAGCCCTCACGGAGATCGGTGCGGTCGTGTCTGCTCCCACTCCTGTTGTGGTGAAGTCGACCGTGCCGCCCGGAACGCCCGGCCGCCTGTTGCGTGCTCTGACCGCAGCGGGGAGCAATTCTCCACTGGTGCTCAATCCCGAGTTCCTTCAGGAGGGCAGGGCCATCGAGGACGTCATGCATCCCCATCGCATCGTCGTGGGGAGCGCGGACCGGGATGCAGCAGCGCTGGTGGCCGGGCTCCACGAGCCGCTCGGCGTCCCGATGATCATCACCGACCTGGAGTCGGCCGCTCTCACCAAGTACGCGGCCAATGCGTATCTCGCAACCCGCCTCACCTTCGCCAACGCGATCGCCCACTTCGCCGAGTCGGTCGGTGCCGATGTCTCCGACGTCATCGCCGGGCTCAGTCCCGATCCGAGGATCGGAGGGCACTACCTCCAGCCCGGTCCCGGCTACGGAGGATCGTGCTTCCCCAAGGACGTCAGGGCGCTGGTCGCGGCAGGCGACAGCCTCGGGCACGACCTCAAGCTGTTCCGCGCCGTCGTGTCGACCAACGACGATCAGTTGGACAGAGTCGTCGCCAAGGTGTCCGGGGCGGTCGGGCCCCTCGAGGGCAAGGTCATAGGCCTGCTCGGCCTCGCATTCAAAGCGGGGACGGGCGACACCAGGAGCTCTCCGGCTGTGGCACTCGCGATCCGGATCGTGGCGGCAGGTGCGACCGTTCGCGCCTACGACCCCGCAGCCGAGGTGGACATCGACGGTATCGAGATCGTGGACGACCCGATCGAGGCAGCCAGGGGCGCCGATGGGCTGCTCGTGGCGACCGAGTGGCCGGAGTTCGCCGAGATCGATCCTGCTCGCTTTGCGGCCGTCATGCGCGGCAGGTCGGTCATCGACGCCCGCAACCTGCTCGATCGGGATGCCGTGGTCGCCGCAGGCCTCGAGTATCAGGGCCTCGGTCGATGAGCGTGCGCCAGGCCGTCCTCCTGGTGGGAGGTAGGGGCACGCGCGTGTGGCCGCTGACGGCTTCGCGCCCCAAGGCGCTTCTGCCGGTCGCCGGGATTCCGTTCATCGAGTTGCAGTTGGACCAACTCGCCTCGGTTGGAGTCGAGGAGGTGTTCCTCGCAATCGGCACCTACCACCTTGCCGCGTGGGAGGACTATGTGGCGGCCAGGACGTCGGGGCCCCGGGTGTTCCTGAGCGTCGAGCACGAGCGGCTCGACACGGCGGGACCCGTGGTTGAGTTGCTCGACAGACTCGACGAGCGCTTCCTCGTCCTCAACGGCGACGTGCTGCTCGACACCGATCTGTCCGGATTCATCGCCTCGTCACCGCCGGGTGCATTGGGAACGCTGGCTCTCGTCGACGTGGAGGACCCGAGCGCCTATGGCGTGGTCGTCAGGAGACCCGACGGGATCATCGACCGGTTCGTCGAGAAGCCGCCGCCCGGCACGGAACCTGCAACGACGGTCAGCGCCGGCATCTACACGCTCACCAGGGACGCACTGAGCCGCTGGGATCGCGGTGCTCTGTCATTCGAGCGTGTGGTGTTTCCCGCGTTGGTTGGCGAGTCCCGGCTCGGGGCATCCCTGGTCGATGGCCACTGGCTGGACATCGGCACGGCAGGCCTCTATCTCTCCACCCATGACGACGTCTTCGGATGCGCCACATCTGTGGCGCATCCTGGTCCCTCTCACCATGTGGCCGCAACGGCCGACATGCTGGGGGTGTTCGATGGCGACTGGGCGTGGGTCGGCGAGGGGTGCCGAGTCGGCGAGGCGGCCGTCATCGAGGAGTCGATCCTCCTGCCCGGTGCGGTGATCGGAACGGGCGCGACCATCCGGAGGGCCATCATCGGATGGGGCGCCACGGTCGGAGACGGCGCCACGGTGACCGGCGAGGCAATGGTCGGCGAGGGCGCCGTGATAGGTGCGGAATGCGAATTGGACGCCGGGGCGCTGATCGCACCCGGAGCCGTGCTGCCCCCCGGTTCGGTGACATTCTCCCCACCGCAATGAGAGATTCTTCAGAGAGAGGTATGCGATGCGCAAGGCAGTGGTGACCGGAGGAGCCGGATTCGTCGGCAGCCATCTGGTGGATCTCCTGGTCGACCGGGACTGGCAGGTGCTGGTGATCGACGACCTGTCCAGCGGCAGCCTGGAGAACATCGCCGATGCCAAACGGCGTGGCGATGTCGCCGTGCACATCACCGATGTCTGTGCCCCTGAACTCGCCGGATCGTTCGCCAAGTTCTCGCCCGAGGTGGTGTTCCACCTCGCGGCCCAGTCCAAGGTGCGGCCGTCTGTGGAGGACCCCGTCGAGGACGCCAGGATCAACGTCCTGGGCACCGTCAATGTGCTCGAATCCGCTCGCACCTGTGGTGCTCGCAAGGTGGTCTTCGCCTCGTCAGGCGGAGCCATTTACGGAGACGGCGCAACACTCCCGGCCCGCGAGACCGCAACGAAGCGACCCGGTTCTCCGTACGGGATCTCCAAGAAGGTGGCCGAGGACTGGTTCCGGTGGTACCGATCCGAGTACGACCTCGATTACGTGCTGATCGCGCCGGCCAATATCTACGGGCCGCGTCAGGACCCCGGCCTCGAAGGCGGCGTCGTGGCGATCTTCTCGCTGGCCATGCTCGAAGGCAGGACGCCGACGATCTTCGGCAACGGCACCCAGACCAGGGATTTCGTCTACGTCGAGGACATCGTGGACGCCTTCCACAGGGCTGCCGATGCCGGCGAGGGCGTGCTCTGCAACATTGGCTCCGGCTCGGAGATATCCGTCAACGACCTCTACGCCGAGATCGGCCGTCAGACGGGGTTCACCAAGCCTGCCAACTACGACCCGCCAAAGCCGGGCGACATCGACCGCTCGGTCGTCGACGCCTCACGGGCCGCCCGGGTCCTCGGCTGGGAGCCCTTCACCCCCCTCGCCGACGGCCTCCGCCGCACCGTCGAGTGGTATCGGGCGCGGTAGTCGGCCCGACGCCCTGTGGGCGACATCGACGTCCGGCATCCGACGTCCGACATCCGACCACTTGTCACCGAACCCGACACCCCGAAACCTGTCACGCGGAACCCGTTACCCGATTTCCATTTCCTCCGGTTTCACGGATCACGGACGTCGGACGTCGGAAGGCCGGAACGCCGGCCGGACTACTCCAATTCCTCGATCGAGCGGGGCCAGTCGTCCTTGAGGAGGCGGCTCAGTGAGCGGTCGGCGAGGATCTTGCCGCCGGTCTGACACCCGGGGCAGTAGTTGGTCTCCCGCGAGGCGTAGACGATCCGCTGCACGGCCCCCCCGCACACCGGGCACGGTTCGCCGAACTTGCCGTGGACGGCCATCTCCGGTCTGAAGGCCGTGACCTTCTCGGGGAAGCCGTCCCCGACGTCTTCCCTGAATCGCTCGGTCCACTCGGTCAGAACCTCCCCTGTGGCTGCGTGCAGGCGGGCGAGGTCCCGATCGGTGAGCCGATCGGTCCTGGTGAGCGGTCCGACCCGGGCGCGATGCATGATTTCGTCTGCGAATGCGCCGCCGATCCCGCTGAGCAGTCGCGCATCTGTGAGCGATCGCTTCAGCGTGTGGCGCTCCCGGGTGAGCGCCCCGGAGAAGTCTGCGAGGCTCGCACCGATTGGCTCGAGCCCGCCCCGATCGTGGTCTGTGAGTGACTCCTCACCCCTGAGCAGGTGAATGGATGCACGCTTCTTGGTGCCCTCCTCGGTCAGCAGGATCGTCTTGTCTGCGAAATCGAATGCGGCGTGGCCCCGCTTCCTGGGGATAGCGGTTCCCGGATCGCGCATACGGAGCCTGCCGAGGAGCATGAGGTGGATCACACAGAACAGATCGTCTTCGAAGCGCATCACGATTCGCTTGCCGATCCGGGTGACCTCGCGCAGCGTTGTGCCATCGAAGTCCTCAGGTGCCGGGACGACCGTGCGGAGGACCCACGGGCTGCCGATTCGCAGCCGTTCCAGCCGCAGGCCGCCGAACAGAGCATCCAGGCGCTCCACGTAGACCGTGACGTCGGGCAGTTCGGGCATGGCGTGAAGGGTAGGTGGGCGCCTACCGAGGGGTAGGTGCGCCTACCTGAACATGTCCTCGTCCGGTCTACGGACCAGGTCGGTTGCCCTGCCGTCGCCCATGGGGAGACCGAGGCCCCTGATGAGCGCTGCAGGGATCTGAGTCGCCTTTCCCATGGCCAGGTCGGCTGCGGCTGCGATCTCGTCGGCGACCGCCGTCTCTGTGACCTCGAGGACCCGGCCCTGCGCATCGGTGGTGCCGCGCAGGTCGAGGATGGGATCGAGACCGGAGATCCCGATGGCCACGTCGGACAGGCCACGTCGCCACGAGCGACCGAATGTATCGGTGATGATGACTGCGATATCGACTCCGGTGGCGCGGGCGATCCCGATCCTGATCCGATGGGCCGAGTGGTCGGGATCGTGGGGCAGCAGGACGACCGTTCCCTGCGCCGCATTGGAACGATCCACTCCTGCATTGGCGCACACGAAGCCGTGCCGGGTCACGGTGATGGCCAGTGGGCCGCGCCGGCGAAGGATCTCGGCTGCCTCCTCCTCGACGACCCTGCGATACCCGGCCTCCTGGTCCTCACCGACCTCGCGCACTGCGCCCTCGGCCTTCGAGACCACCTTGTGGGTGACCACGAGCACGTCGCCGCTGCGTGGATCGAGGCCGGCGGCGGCCAGCGAGTCGGCCAGAATCGCTGCGAGGTCGTCTCCTTTGGCGATCTCGGGGATTCCGGGCACAGAGTGGATCTCGACGGTCACAGGATCTCCTCGATGAGCATCTGGGCAAATCGCCGCGATGCGGCACGATCGGCAATTCGGGTATCTGCTGCGTGGAGGCTGACCGATCCGTCGCCGTGAAGGGCGACGTCGGCTGCATCGCCGATGTCGATGACGAGGTCGGTGAGCAATCCTTCGTACGCCTCCAGTATCCCGGCCGTCCCCGGGGGCAGGCCCAGGGAGTCCATGACCTCGGCTGCGGGGCCCTTCAGCGCCCTGCCGGCGAACAGCGGACTGACCGCCACGACCCTGTCGTGTGCAGCAATCGCATCTCTGATCCCGTGTACGGCCAGGATCGGCCACACCGACAGCGGGGGATTGGACGGAGCGAGGAGGACCGCAGAGGCCGACTCGATCGCCTCGATGACTCCGGGGGCCGGAAGCGCCGTCTCGCCGCCCTGATACTCGAGGTCCATGACACGATCCTTGTGTTTCCGCAGTACGAAGTAGTCCTGGAACGCCAGCCACTCGCCGTCGGGTGTCTGCACTCGGGTGCGCAGCCGATCGTCGGTGGCAGGCAGCAGCCGCGACCTGATACCGAATGCTGCAGTGATCTCGGCCGTGATCTCGCTGAGCGACGCGCCACCCTCGAGGGCCATCGTCCTGCGCAGGCAGGTGGCGAGGTCCGTGTCGCCCAGGCGGAACGACGTGTCGACGCCCAGATCGGCGAGGTGATCCATCACGCGGAACGTGTCGCCGGCCATTCCCCATCCGTGTGGTCCCTGACGTCCGGCCAGGGTGTAGAGCACGGTGTCGAGGTCGGCGGAGACGTGGACGCCGTACATCTCCTCGTCGTCCCCGACGTTTGCGATCACGGTGATCGCGACCCCCGGGATGTCCTCCAGACCCTGCGCGAGGCGGGCGCCGCCGACGCCTCCTGAGAGCA
The DNA here is from genome assembly GCA_013202595.1 of bacterium. Taxonomy (GTDB): domain Bacteria; phylum Actinomycetota; class Acidimicrobiia; order Spongiisociales; family UBA11373; genus JABMPV01. The sequence goes on along the minus strand of JABMPV010000366.1, from coordinate 13,295 downwards.
ATACAAGGGTTGGTGATTGGCTTTCCTGGCCCGGGGCCGCAGAATGGTCTGAACTGATGTCCACCGAACCATCTCCTTCCGGCCGTAGTGCCGCGCCTGCGGTCGCCGCAATCGTCGTCGTCGACGATGCCGCGACCCTCGACGCGTGCCTCGATTCGATCGATCGGCAAGTGTACGGTCCGGCCCGGGTCATCGTGGTCGGCGGGGACGAGCAGGTGCGCCATGTGGCCACGGCGCGCGATGCGCTGTGGCGTCCCGACCTCCGGGCCGTTCCCGACGCCCTCGGACCCGAAGCCGAGTACCTCTGGTTCCTGCGATCGCGCAGCCGCCCCAGGTCGGATGCCCTCGGCGCGCTCGTCGGCGACATCGAGCGGACCGAGGCCTCCATCGCCGGTTCGAAGATCCTCGATGCCGGCGAGCCCGAGCACCTCCTTGCCGTCGGCGTTGCCACCGATGTCTTCAGCGCTCCCTACACGGGTCTCCAGGACGACGAACTCGACCAGGAGCAGTACGACGTCATTCGCGACGTGGCGGCTGTGACGGGTGCCTCGATGCTCGTGAGGCGAGATCTGTATCGAGGCCTCGGTGGTGTCGATCGGACCCTCGCTCCGAACTCCGCAGCCGTCGACCTGTGCCAGCGGGCCCGGCTCCGCGGAGCCAGAGTGATCGTGATCCCGGCGTCCGAGGTGCTCTACGAGGGCCCCGACCCGACACCCGAGTGGCGTGAGCGCGCCGGCGAGATCAGATCGATGATCAAGGCATACGGCCCGATCACGCTCTTGTGGGCGATACCTCTGGCGTTGCTCGCCGGTCTCGCCGAGTCGATCATGGCTCCGTTCCTCGGGAAGTGGCCGATCTTCGGCTGGGTGGCGGCCTGGGTGTGGAACATCCTCTATCTACCGGCCACCATCGCCGCCCGCCTTCAGGCCCGGAGGGGCCGTGCCGTCGGCGACGAGGAGTTGTTCAGATACCAGGTCGGTGGGTCTGCCCGGCTGCGAGTGATGTACGACAGGATCCTCGAGCGGGTGAGGGAGAGGTTCCCTGAGGGAGTCCTGGCCGGGTTCATCGATGTGGTCGAGTCGGGCCAGCAGGTCCTGAGACGCCCGTCGTTCGTCGCTGCGACGCTGGGGGTGGTCGCAGCACTGGTTGCCACCAGGGTCATCTGGGGGGAGGCGCTGCCCGCGGTTGGCTACTCGCTCCCTCCGCCCGAGTCTGCGGGAGCTGCCCTGTCGGCGTATGCCGGAGGCTGGAACCCCGCAGGTCTCGGTTCCCCCGAAGTGCTGCGTCCTGAGATCGCTGTGGTCGCCCTGGTTCAATCCGCCCTGTTCGGCAACGGAGGTGTGGCCGTCGCCCTGATCACGGTGGCTGCCGTGATCGCGGGGGTCGTGGGCGTTGCTCGATTGCTGCGGTCGTGGGGTGTCGCATCGGTCGCCGGGTACGCGGCGGGCGTCGTGTATGCAATGGGACCACCTGCAATGGGCATCGGCTCGACGACGCACTGGGGAGCCATCGTCGCACTCGGAGTGATCCCGTGGGCGATCGCAGGGTCAGTTGCTGCCTGGCCCCGGGGGTGGGGATTGCGCCTCGTGAGGATCGCGGCGATCACCATCGCCTTCGGTCTGGTGGGGGCATTCTCCCCGGGTCTGCTGCCCGTTCCACTTCTGGCCGTCTTCGCGTGGACTGCGCTCGGCACCGGGCCACGCTGGTGGGCTCCGGTGCGAGCCGCAGCGGGTGCGCTGCTCGCTCTCCCGCTGTTGATGCCCTGGGTGCTGTACGCCGACCTCGGCGGCCTCTACACGTCGGGCCAGCTTGCTTTCTGGGAGCCCTGGCTGCCCACTGCTGCCATCGTGGGTGTGTCACTCCTCGCCGGCCTGCTCGGCTCGGATGGCAATCGGGCGGTCGTCGCCGGCTGGGGAGGCCTGCTGGTGGCGCTGGGTGCCCTGGCTGCCCGATCTGGCGGATACGGGGGCGGTGAGGAGGCACTGCTCGCCGGTCTCGCCGCGATGGCTCTCGGCCTCGCAGCGATCGTCGGTACCGCCTTCGAGGCTGCGGCCCGCAGGGGCGAGTACTCGGGATTACGTCGACTGGCTGCCGGCCTCGCTGCGATTGGGGGGGCGCTCCTGGTGGTAGCGGCAGTTCCCGGGGCTGCCGATGGCCGGGTGGGAATGCCTTCCGACGACGTCACCGGCGCCTACGACTTCGCATCGGCGTCTGGGTTCTCGACGGGCCAGATTCTTCTCTTCGGAACGGGCGAGGGAGCGATGGGGGAGACCCGGGATTTCGAGGGCCTGGCGTATCGGGTGTTCACGCCTCCCGTCCCTGCTTCGTGGGAGGCACGCCTCGCTGAGCCTCGTCTCGGGGACGATGCCCTGGAGGGTCTCCTGGAGGACTTGATCATCGGTTCGGAGCGTCGTGCCGGTGAGCGCCTCGCCGATTTCGGCATCGGGTGGGTGGTCTTCAGTGAAGAGTCCCCGTTCGAGTCGGTTTTCGAGTCGCAACTCGATCTCATTCCTCTGCGCAGCCTCCCCTTCGGTGCCTTCCGCAACGAGGTGGCCGCTGCGGTGGTCCTCGGGGACGACGGGTCGGTCTGGGAGCGCGACGGCGGGGGTTTCGCCATGCCGGATTCCTGGGAGGGAGCGACGGTTCGGGTGGCTCAGAACGCCGACTTCCGCTGGGGGCCCGGCGAGTGGGAGCAAGCCGGGTGGGCCTCTCTGGTGACGCCCGATGCCGATGTCGTCGGGTTCGGTGGGCATAGTGGGCGCCGGACGATGGCCCTTGCTGCAGGTGCCTGGTTCGGAGTCCTGCTGCTGGTCGCCATGGCGAAGAGGTGGCTGCGATGAGGCGGATCATCCTCGCCGTGCTCGTTGGCGCCGTCGTGGTGCTCGCTGCGCTTGCCCCGAAGCCGGATGATGTGGGTGAACCGCTTGCGGGCGGCGACGTAGTGCGTCCCGGCATCGGGTCACCGACCGACGCAGCCATCTGGTATTGCCCGTGGGCACAGTCGAATGCGACACGGGACTCGTTCCTGGCCGTCGCTTCCATCGATCCTGCTCTTGCCGCTTTCACGTTCCCCGTCTCCATCCCCGGCGAAGACGCTGATCGGGCGGCGCTCGACGTAGTGGGTCCGGGCGCATCCGGTATCGATCTCAGTGACATCGCCAGACGGGGTGACTCCCCGTTCTTCGTCGAGTTCGACGACGGCCCGGCAGCGGTCTCGGTGACGGTCTCGGGTCAGGCTGTGCTGTCGGCCGACGCATGTGTCGTGTCGGGACCCGAGGTCTGGCACTTCTCCGGTGGCTCGACCATGGCGGGGGAGACCCTGAAACTGCGTGTGTTCAACCCCTTCCCCGAGACCGCCAAGGTGACGGTGACCGCCGTCAGTGAAATCGGCGTCGAGGCTCTCGCAGACCTCAGGACCGTGTCGGTGAGTCCCAGGTCCTGGCGTGACTTCGACTTCGAGACTCTGCTGCGTCAGCGCCAGACCCTGATCGTGTCAGTCTCCGCGGAAGAGGGCCTGGTCGTGCCTGCGATGAGTTTCACCTCAGGGGAAGCCGGCGACGGAGACTGGTGGTCCGGGGTCGGGTTGTCATCGGAGTGGGATGTGCCGATCGCGTCGGCAGAAGACCTCGACGGCGATCTCGTGGTGTTCAACCCCGGTCTGGCGCCCGTCGAGGTCCGGGTGATCTTGTTCACCGCCGAGGCGGCAGTCATCGATGCAGGGTCGCTGACGGTGGATGCCAACACTCCCGCCCGCTTCACGCTCCCTTCGGGCCTCGGGCCCGCCGCTGCGAGGATCGAGTCCACAGGGCCCATCACGGCAGGTGTCGTCGCACGGGGTGGGGCAGGCACTGCCATCGCTTCCGCGATTCCCGAACCGTCTCGTGAATGGCTGGTGCCCGGCCTGCGGTCGGTCGGTCTGGAGCGCGGGACGCTGTGGATTCTCAACGCGGGAGAGGAGTCGGTGTCGGTGAGTGTCACCGCCTTCACCGGCGGTGAGCTGATCGCCGAGAAGATCGTCATTGACGGATCGTCGCTGGTCAGGATCCCCGTGCTGGGCAATGACGCCATCGGGTATCTCGTCGAGTCATCGGATGTCATCTCGGTCGGTTGGTCGATCTCAGGCCCCACCGGGTCCGCCATCTCCGCAGCCTCACCCTTCTCAGATGGCTGATCCGGTCGTCAGGGCCCTGGTCGTCGGGGGGATAGTCGCCGCCGCTCTCCTGGCGGCGTACCTCATACCGCGTGTGACGGCGGGGAGGGCGGTACAGATACCGATCGACCTGAGCGGGATCGATGACAGGGTGATCCTGTTCACATCGTCCGACTGTTCCACGTGCGATCGGGCCCGCGAGGTCATCGAGGCGGCGGGAGTCGAATATCGCGAGATCCGGCACAGCGACGATCCTGCCCTTTTCGATGCAACGGGAGTCGCGGCCGTACCGCTCCTGGTGATTCGGGGCGACAGGGGGGCGATCATTGGCCGAATCGGTGGCGTCCCGACCACGCAGAGGCTGCGCAGAGCGCTCTCCGGCACCTGAATCGGGAACAGGAGAGCGAAGTGAATGACAAAATCGTCTTAGTTGCATCAGGCGCGCGTAAGAACCCCACTGATGGAATCACACGGCTGTGGTTCCCCGGTTATGATGTCTCGCATGATCGAACGGTGTACTCGCTGTGGCGCCCCTGCAGGCATTCGGATGGCTTTCGACTACGACGCCAGGATGGTCTGGCTCGACGACCTCACCGAACCGGTGGCCCCCGGGGCCGGCTACCCGCTGTGTGAGTCGCATGCAGGGCGGATGACACCACCGATCGGATGGACCCTCATCGACCGCCGCGAAGACATCCGCCCGCTGTTCGCGTCGCTCGCAGTCGCTTGATGCACCGGAACCGGTGACGTGCCGATCGACCGCGATGTCCTCGATGCAGTTGGGGAGATGGATGAGCACGATCTCCGCAGACTGCTGATGTTCGCCAAGGCACGTCTCGAAGGCCTCGGCGTCGAGTTCGCCGGTGCCGCTCCCCGGGTTCGTCTTCGATCCAGGCTGGTCAAGTGTGGCAAGGAGGGATGCCGGAGCTGCCCGCACGGCCCCTATTGGTATGCGCACTGGACCGAAGAAGGTCGGAGGCGCAGCAGATACGTCGGGAAGCTTCCCGAAGAACCGGTCAACCCGTGGGCGCGTGCTGCCGAAGGACCGGGTACCGATTGATCATGGAGGAGGAAGGATGAATCGGCGGACCAGAGGCGCGTCGACTGCACCGGTGGAGTGTTCGCAGTGTGGCGCCAGTGACGCAATCCAGATCGAACTGACCGTCTCGGACGAGCAGACGATCTTGTTCAATTCGTGCCACAGGTGCGAACATCGGTGGTGGATGTCGGACGGTTCGGCCATCGACATCACAGGGGTTCTGGACCTCGTCAGGAAGACCTGACCACCATTTGCCCGATGCGCCGGTAGCCTGCGGTCTCGTGACCGCTCAGGGACCTGTCGTAGACATCGAAACGCAGCCGATCGATCGGCCGCGCCACGGATCGTGGATCCCTCGTCTCACGCCGGGGCTGATGGCCGCGATTGCCGCGCTCTTTGCGTTCTTCATCATGAGGCCGGACCAGATCCTCGCCTCCAACACGCCCACCGGCGGAGACATGGGTGCGCACGTCCTGATCCCCGCCTACCTCAGGGACACACTGATCCCCGGTGGCCGGGTCATGGGGTGGAGCATGGATTGGTATGCGGGCTTCCCCGTCCTCTATTTCTACTTCCCGCTGCCGGCGTTCACCATCGTCGCTCTCGACGTGCTGCTGCCCTACGGCGTGGCCTTCAAACTGGTGACGGTGGCCGGATTGGTGGCCCTTCCGTTCGCGTCGTACTACTTCGCCAGGTCGATGGGTTTCTCCCGTCCGGTCGCGGCAGTGGGTGGCGTCGCCGGGGCGACGTTCATCTACATGGAATCGTTCTCCATCTTCGGGGGCAACACCCTGTCGACGCTGGCAGGGGAGTACTCGTTCTCGTGGTCGTTTGCGCTGTCGCTCGTCTACCTGGGGATGGTGATCAAGAGCGTTCGCGAAGGGCGCGGGTTCACGATCGGGGCAGGCGTCGTGCTCGCCCTGGCAGCGCTGTCGCACGTGATCACGACTCTCGTGGTGGTGCTCGTCTCGCTGCCGCTGTTCTTCAAGAGGAAGGGCCCGGCCGCAGTGGCAGGGGCCTGGGGCCTCGGATTCGCCATCGCCGCCTTCTGGGCGGTACCGCTGCTGGCCAGGGTGAACCTGACCAGCGACATGCAGTGGTTCCCCGTCACCGGATTCGAGCCAGTGCTGCCCAGGGAACTCTGGCCGATCGTCCTGCTGGCTTCCGCCGGTCTGGCGTACGCGGTCTCCAAGCGATACATCGTCGGGCCCGCGATCGCCATGGCAGTGCTGCCCGTCGCCGGCTACTACCTGATCCAGTTCATCGACTACCGGAAGCTGTACAACGCCAGGCTGCTGCCGTACTGGTACTACGTCGCTTTCCTCTTCGCAGGCCTGGCGGTCGGTGTCGCGGTGGTCGCCGTGGCGCGTCGTCTCACATCGGATCCCCGGATCCTGTGGGGAGGTGTCGCCATGGCGGGCATGTTCTTCCTGCTGGCCGCGGGCCTCGGGGTCAACAAGGCACCGTCATGGGCTCGCTGGAATTACTCCGGATACGAAGGCAAGACCACGTTCCCCGAGTACGAGGGTCTCATGGAGACGCTCGATGGCCTCCCGGAGGGCCGGGTCATGTGGGAGGCGAACAACGACCTCAACAAGTACGGCACGCCGATGGCCCTGATGCTGACCGGCTACTGGTCGGACGGCCACCCCTCCATGGAGGGATTGCTGTTCGAGTCGTCGCTCACCACTCCGTTCCACTTCCTCAATGCGGCGGAGGTCAGCAAGCGTCCTTCCAATCCGATTCCGGGCCTGGACTATCACCGCCTCGACTCCGATCCCGGAAATTTCGAGCGCGGCATCGTTCATCTCGGGGTCTACGGCGTCGCGTACTACGTGTCGTTCACGGATGAGGCCAACGAAGCCGCGGTGTCAGCCGGGTTGGAGATCCTCGAGGTGTCTCCACCGTTCACTGTGTACGCCCTTCCCGAGACGCCGCTGATCGAGGTGGCGCCCTACCAGCCGGTCGTGTACGACGGCGAAGACGGTTTCGTCGACGCAGCGCTCGATTGGTATGGAGACATCGATGGGCTCGACAGGTGGATGGTGGCCGACGGTCCCGAGGACTGGCCACGGGTGGAGACTGTCGGGACCGGACCGCGTCGCAGGCTGCAGACCGACAACGCATCAGTCAGCGATGTGGTCCTCGACGATCACCGAATCTCCTTCACGACGACTGCCGTGGGCGTGCCTCACCTGGTCAAGGTCTCGTACTTCCCCAACTGGACGGCGGTCGGCGCGGATGGGCCCTATCGGGCGGCGCCGTCGCTGATGATCGTCGTGCCGACCGACAACGACGTGGTGATCGAATTCAGTGACACCTGGGCGGAGACGTCGGGGCGGTGGATCACCATCTCGACCATTGTGGGACTGGGCGCCTGGTGGTTCATCAGGCGGAGGCGGGCGAAGGCCGAACTCGAGGCCGCTGCCGCTTAGCGGTTGGTGGATTCCTAGCGCTCCCGCCAGAGATGCCACCGGATCCTGGCGAGGCCGTAGAGGGTCCGCGGCACCCTCGACAGGAATGACGACCGGGCATCGCGCTGCTCTTCGACGATTGCGGGCACCTCAGCGATGCGGAACCCCGCCCGCTCGGCCCTGATGACCAGTTCGGTGTCGAACAGGTCGAGATCGGAGACGACTGTCGGCGCCACTGCCGCGACCACCGAGGTTCGAATCAGTTTCATGCCGTGTGTGTCGCTGACCCCGCTGCGGAACAGGAGTTTGAGGATCATGTTGAAGACGAACGTGCCTGCTCTGCGCAGAAGCGACCGGCGGTCGTCGGCCCCCTCAGCCCGCTTGGAAGCCAGCACGATGTCTGCCGAATCGGCGAGGGCCAGGCCGTCACGCAGGAACGGGCCGGAGAAGTAGTCGATGTCGAAATTGACCACCCATTCGCCGCTCGCCTTGCCGAAGCCTGCGCGCATCGCCGCTCCGTAGTTGGGCTCCGGGAGTGAGAAGGTGCTCACATCGGGGATGCGGCGCGACAGGGTCGCTGCGATCTCATCCGTCCCATCCGTGGAGCCGTTCTCCGCCAGAATGACCTCGTAGGAGACTCCGACGGCGCCGAGTTCCTCGACGAGGTCGGACAGGGCACCGGTCAGATAACCCGCCTCGTTGTGGATGGGCACGATCACGCTGAGAGTTGGCGTATCGGGCATGGCGACTGAGTGTACCGGTGGTGGGAACCGGCCCCGGTAGGATTCGCGCCCAATGGACCTTCCACAGATCTTCAAGGCCTACGACATTCGCGGCCTGGTTCCCGACGAACTCGACGAGGAGGCGGCCCGGCGTATCGGGGCTGCATTCGCCCGATTCGTCGACTCGGGGCCCATCGCGGTCGGCCGCGATTGCCGCGAGTCCTCGCCGAGCCTCGCTGCGGCGCTGATCGATGGGATCACGTCGCAGGGCGTCGATGTCGACGACCTCGGGATGATCACCACCGACATGGTGTACTTCGCTGCGGGCGCTCTCGATCGGCCCGGCGCCATGATCACGGCATCGCACAACCCCCGCGGATACAACGGGATCAAGTTGTCACTGGCCGGCGCGGCTCCGGTTGGTGCCGAGTCGGGCCTCGTCGAGATCCAGGAAACAGCCGCTGCCGGACTTCCTCCGGTGGGCACGACCGGCATCGTGAGGCAGAGGGATGTGCTCGCCGGGTACATCGACCACGTCCTGGCCGTGTCGGACGGCGAGTCGGTCGGGCCCTTGCGGGTCATTGCCGACGGAGGCAATGGCGTCGCCGGCGTCGCCCTCCCCTCAGTGTTCGATCGCATCCCTGCGGTGCTGCGAGGCATGTACCTCGACCCCGACGGCACCTTCCCCAACCATCATCCCGATCCGCTCCGGCCGGAGAATCTCATCGACCTCGAGGCCGAGATGCGCGAGCGCGGAGCCGACCTCGGTGTGGCCTTCGACGGCGACGCTGATCGAGCGTTCTTCATCGACGAGGAACTCAGGCCACTGCCGGGGAGCACCGTCACGGCAATCGTCGCCCGCTGGTTCCTGGCCCGCCATCCCGGTGCCATGGTGGTCCACAATCTCATCTGCAGCAGGGCGGTGCCGGAGTCGATCATCGCTGCCGGCGGGGTTCCCGTCAGGACGAGGGTGGGGCACTCGTATATCAAGGCAGTGATGAAGGACAGCGGGGCAGTGTTCGGCGGCGAGCACTCGGGGCATTATTACTTCAAGGACAACTACCGGGCCGACAGCGGCATCCTTGCGATGCTGGTGCTGCTTCGGGTGATGACGGACGACGGCCGGCCCCTGTCGGAGATTCGCCGTGAGTTCGAGCCCTATGCGCAGTCGGGGGAGATCAACATCACGGTCTCCGACCAGGTCCGGTCCACAGAAGCGGTCGCACAGCGCTTCGCAGACGGCGAGTCGGATCTCCTCGATGGTCTCACGATTTCGTGGGAGGACCGCTGGTTCAATCTGCGCCCATCCAACACAGAGCCGGTGCTGCGACTCAACGTCGAGGGACCGGACGCCGAATCGGTCGCCGACATCGTCTCGGCGGTCCGCACGATCCTGGAGGACTGACATGGCGGTACGCAAGGAGTTGCTGGCGATCATGGCGTGCCCCGGGTGCAAGGGATCCCTCGCCGATGAAGGACAGACGCTGCTGTGTGAGGAATGCGGCGTCAGGTACCCGGTCAGCGACGGAATCCCCGTGATGCTGCCAGAGGCTGCGATCAGGCCGGGCGAAGCAGAGTGATGTCCATGCTCGATCTGATCGCCACGCTGCCTGCCCAGTTGCGCTGGGCGAGAGACCTCGATGCTCCAGCGGTACCTCGAGCAGTCGAGGCCCTGGTCGCCGGGATGGGCGGATCTGCGATGGCGGGTGCCGTGGCCGCTTCGGCGGCAGCCGATGGCGACGGACGGGTCTCCCTCCACCGGTCCTATGGCCTGCCGGGGTGGGTGGAGAGCGCGGCCCCCCTGGTGGTGGCCGTGTCGCACAGCGGTGAGACAGAAGAGGCGCTGTCGTCCGCCGACGCCGCCCTGGTGAGCGGTGTACCCGTGGTCGGCATCGGTTCGGGCGGATCCCTGGCCGACAGGCTCACGGCCGCCGGTGCGGCCCATGTGGCGACGCCCCCCGGGCCCCAGCCGCGAGCCGCACTCGGCTATCTGGCTGGAACCATCCTCCGGGTGCTCGAGGCGGCAGGTGTCGTGGGCCCCCAATCCGCCGCACTCGGCGAGGCGGCCGATGTGGTCGAGTCCTTGTACGCCGATGGATCGGGCCCGGCCGTCGGCCTGGCCCGTGATCTCGCCGACGCCATCGGCGGTCGGGTCGCCGTCGTCTACGGCGGCCACGGCGTGGCGGCCACGGCTGCCGGCAGGTGGAAGACGCAGATCAATGAGAACTCCAAATCGATCGCATACGCGTCGGAGATCCCCGAGTTGAACCACAATGAGGTGGAGGCGTGGTCGGCCCACCCCGATCTGGCCCGCAAGAGCATCGCAACGGTCTGGCTCCTCGATCCCGGAGCACACGAGCGCATCAATGTGCGACACGCTCTCACGATGTCCCTGCTGAATGGCCGCGTGGGGGTGGCGGGTGAGGTGCGCGCCGTGGGCGAGGGACGTCTCGCCAGATTGTTCTCGCTCATCCTGGTTGGCGACCTCGTGTCGGTCTTTCTTGCCGAGCACACCGGAACCGACCCGAACGAGGTTCCGGTGATTCAGGATTTCAAGTCACGACTGAGGGAGGAACGATGAACTTCGACATCGCCGACGCGGGCCTGGCAGAAGCCGGGCAGCTGCGGGTGGATTGGGCAGGGCGTCGTATGCCCGTCCTCGCTTCCGTCAGAGAGAGGTTCGAGAAGGACCTTCCGCTTGCCGGGACGACGATCGCAGCGTGTCTCCATGTGACTGCCGAGACGGCCAACCTCATGACCACGCTCAGGGCAGGCGGCGCCGAGGTGGCGCTGTGCGCATCGAACCCGCTGAGCACCCAGGATGATGTCGCGGCAGCGCTGGTTGCCGACGAAATCCCGGTGTTTGCCGTACGTGGAGAAGACGCCGACACCTACTACTCCCACATCAGGTCCGTGCTCGACATGGAGCCCCACATCACGATGGATGACGGTGCCGACCTGGTGACGACGCTGCTGACCGAGCGACCCACCCAGGAGCCCTACGGGTCCACCGAAGAGACCACCACCGGTGTGATTCGCCTGAGGGCCATGGCGGAGGACGACGTGTTGCGCTTCCCCGTGGTGGCGGTCAACGACTCGGCCACCAAGCATCTGTTCGACAACAAGCACGGCACGGGCCAGTCGGCACTCGACGGGATCATGCGGTCCACGAACATCCTGTTCGCGGGCAAGACGGTGGTCGTCGTCGGGTTTGGTGACTGCGGTGCCGGCGTGGCTTTGCGTGCCGATGGGCTCGGGGCGAGGGTCATCGTGATCGAAGTCGATCCGGTCAGGGCGCTGTCGGCAGCCATGGAGGGCTACCGGGTGGCATCTGCCGCCGAGGCCGCGCCGGAGGGGGATGTGTTTATCACCGTCACCGGGAACAAGCACGTCCTGCGCGGCGAGCACTTCGACCTGATGAAGGACGGCGCCATCCTGGCCAACGCCGGGCACTTCGACATCGAACTGCATTTGGCCGCTTTGTCCGACCGGGCGGAGACGATCCGCAGGATCCGCCACGAACTGGACGAGTACACGATGCCCGATGGGCGCCGTATCCATGTCGTGGCCGAAGGCCGCCTGGTCAACCTCGGAGCCGCAGAGGGGCACCCCGCGGACGTGATGGACATGTCGTTCACCAATCAGGCGCTGGCCGCGGAGTGGCTGCTCGTGAACCATGACTCGCTGGAACCGAAGGTCTACCGCCTCCCCGAATACATCGACGACGAGGTCGCGACAATCGCCCTGGCGCATCTCGGCGGCTCGCTCGAGGTGCTCACCGAGGATCAGGAGCGGTACCTGGCCTCCTGGGATTCGGGGACCTGAGCAAGTGGGCAGGCCACAGGCCTGCCCACTCCTGTTCTCAGTTGTCAGTTGTCGGTAGTCGGTCCGACCGATGACCGATGACCGATGACCTTCCCTAGATCCCGACCGGTTCGCGGAGGTCGATCACGCCGCCGCGGACCTGAGCGGCCTCGAGGACCTCGGTGATCTCCCTGTCGACCAACTCGTCGCGTTCGAGGAGCGCGTCGCGCAGCGCCTCGACCAGGTGAAGGTTCTCACCCAGCAGGTTCTTGACGAAGGCCTTCTGCTCGTCGAGCAGCGAGTCGACGGCGCTGCGGGCTTTGTCGTCTGCCAGGACCTTGGCGACGAGGTTGCCGCCGAGGGGCCCGCCGTCGAGTGCCCTGAACGAGATCAGCGAGCCTCCGTACCCGAGCGATCCGACCATCTCGGCTGCGATGTTGGTTGCGGTGACCAGGTCGCCCGCCGGCCCGGTGCCCGACTCGCCGAAGAACAATTCCTCGGCCGCCATCCCGCCGAGAGCGATCTGGAGCATTGCCTGTGTCTCGCTGCGGCGCTGGGTGTAGCGCTCCTCGATCTCGCTGTGGGCGAGGAGACCGAGTGCATCCTTGCGCTTGATGATGGAGAGCACTTCGAGTTTGCGACTCGTGCCGACCAGGTAGGCCACCGTTGCGTGGCCGCCCTCGTGGACCGCGATGCTGGCACGCTCCTCCTCGGTGTACTCGGTCGGCTCTGCAAGCCCGATCTCGATGTCCATCCGCGCCTTGCGGAGATCGGCCAGGCCCAACTTGTCGCGCCCGTCCCTGAGGGCGAACAGCAGTGCCTCGTCGAACAGCCGCTCGAGCGACGCCGGGCTGTAGCCGATCGTGGCTGCGGCGAGATCGTCACGGGCGACGTCGTCCACGGTCTCGTCGTGCGCTTTGCGATCCAGGAAGAACCCGATGAGGTCGCGGCGTCCCGACCGGGCGGGGAGACCGAAGTGGAACACCCGGTCGAAGCGGCCCGGGCGCAGCAGGGCAGGGTCGAGCGAGTCGGCCCGGTTGGTGGCGCCGATGAGCAGGACGTTGGCAAACGGAGGTGTCTTCGTCTTGAAGTGGCGATGCGATGGCAGGAATCGATTGACGAATCGGATGAACCCGTTGCGCATCTTGAGACCCCGCGGCGGATCG